>NZ_JAMPKC010000010.1:0-169726 GCF_039961975.1 Trichocoleus sp. DQ-A3
ATCATCGACGGAGCAGAACAGGTCTTCTAGACTGAACATGGGGTAAGCAGATGGATGAGAATTCGCGCTTTCAGCCTATCTGTTTTGCCCCTCTCTTATCCCGAACTCACGTTCAATAGGTAGTTAAAAAAGCACGCAACAGAAAAACCCGGTTGATTCAAGAAGCCGGGTTTTTCGCGTGTCGGAGAGTCACTCAGGCTCGCTGACTACTACTAGGGAAACGCACATTCCATGTCTCTAGGAGTTGATACCCTATCTAGAAGGGTTTAGCGTGGATTGCCTCTCTCATGGCGGGCAAACTCAAGAGAAGCGATCGCAAAACTAAACTTGGGGAATCCGACAATGATAAGCTAAACAAATGCCTTTAAATAAGTCTTTAGGTGAAGTGTAAATGACCGTTGCAACCCAAGTTCCGTATCTGCTGAGGGCAGCCCGTGGTGAAGTTTTAGACCGTCCGCCAGTGTGGATGATGCGGCAAGCGGGTAGATATATGAAAGCTTATCGAGATTTAAGAGATAAGTATCCTGCGTTTCGCGATCGCTCGGAAAAAGTAGAACTGGCAATCGAAATCTCCCTACAGCCGTTTCGTGCCTTTGAGCCAGATGGGGTAATTTTATTTTCTGATATTTTAACTCCGTTGCCGGGACTTGGCATTCCCTTTGATATCATCGAAAGCCGAGGACCAGTCATCGATCCGCCCATCCGCAGCCAAGAGCAAATTGATAAACTGCATCCTCTAGAACCTGGGGAATCGCTGCCTTTTATCGGTGAAATTTTGCAAACATTACGCCAAGAAGTCGGCAACAAAGCAACTGTCTTGGGTTTTGTGGGTGCCCCTTGGACGCTGGCAGCGTATGCGATTGAGGGCAAAAGCTCGAAAGACTACGCAATTATTAAAAGTATGGCTTTTTCAGAGCCAACGATGCTGCATCAATTTTTGGGTAAATTGGCGGATGCGATCGCAACTTACGTCCGCTACCAAATTGATAGCGGTGCCCAAGTCATTCAAATGTTCGATTCTTGGGCAGGACAACTGAGTCCGCAAGATTACGAGACATTTGCTCTACCGTATCAGCAGCGAGTTTTCAACCAGGTAAAACAGACGCATCCGGATACTCCCCTGATTCTCTACATCAATGGTAGTGCTGGCATTCTGGAGAGGATGGCACAATCCGGCGCGGATATCGTCAGCGTAGATTGGACGGTAGACATGGCAGAGGCAAGGACAAGACTTGGCTCAAACATCGGTGTACAGGGAAATATGGACCCCTGTGCCTTATTTGGCTCAAAAGAGTTCATCCGCGATCGCATTTATGACACGATCCGCAAAGCCGGAAACAAAGGTCATATCATGAATCTCGGTCATGGTGTTTTACCCAGTACCCCCGAAGAAAACGTAGCTTTCTTCTTTGAAACTGCCAAATCAGTCAAAAATCATTAGTCATTAGTCATTGAACTAAAGACGAATCATTCTTGACTAAGGACGAATGACCAACCCTTATGAACCCCAAGCGGATTTTGGTAACTGGTGCGAGTGGCTGCATTGGTCACTACATTAGCGAAAGCCTGATTCAAGAAACCGAACACGAGCTGTATCTGTTAGTCAGAAATCCAGACAAACTGCAAATTGACTACCAATCTCGACCGGGAATCACCGTTGTAAAAGCTGATTTGCGAGACATTGAACGAGTGGGAAATCTACTCAAGACAATCGATGTCGCGATCTTAGCTGCAACCGCTTGGGGCGGCTCCCAAGCGGTATTTGACGTGAATGTGATTAAAACCATCCGGTTGCTAAACTTGCTCGACCCCGCAGTGTGCGAACAAGTCATTTACTTTTCTACCGCTAGCATCCTCGGACGCGACAACGAATTATTGAAAGAAGCGGGAGAACTAGGGACAGACTACATTCGTTCTAAGTATGACTGCTTGCAGCGCTTATCGAAATTAGCGATCGCACCCCGCATCACTACCCTCTTTCCGACCTTGGTTCTCGGAGGAGATGCCAACAAACCCTACTCCCATCTTTCTTCAGGATTGCCAGGGGTGGCAAAGTTGATTGACCTGATTCGCTTTTTTAAAGCCGACGGCAGTTTCCACTATATGCACGGGCGAGATATTGCCCAAGTGGTACGATTCCTGATCGAACATCCTCCTCGCCCCTCGGAACCTCGACAGCTGGTTTTGGGTCAAGCACCCATAACGGTCAACGAAGCCGTAGAAGAAGTTTGTGCTTATTTAGACAAGAAAATTTATTTTCGCGTGCCCCTGTCTCCCTGGCTAGCTGATTTCTTCATCCTCTTGTTCCGAATTCAGATGGCACCTTGGGATCGGTTCTGCTTGCGCTACCGTCATTTTACCTACCAAGATCCCGTCAACCCGGCTACCCTGGGTCTGCCGAATTACTGTGCCACATTCAGCGATGTGCTGAAAATAAGCGGAGTTCAAAAAAAGCAGCTGACAGCTAAGAACGAGTAGAAATTAGATTTAAAAGGTTGTTTTAACGCAAAGGTACGCAGAGGTTAGTGCAAAGGTACGCCAAGGAGGTTAGAGGCTGTCTTCAGAAGAGTTTCTTAGACATATCAAGACCTCTTACTGATTTTCTACGTACCTTTACGTCACCCTTGGCGTACCTTTGCGTTAAAAAAGCTATCAGACTTAACCTAAGCTTGCCAGATTCAGCTAGGCTCGTGTGCTATGTATTAGCTAATAGCTGAAATTTAAAAAGGTGTGAGGTTTTAAATTCAATGAAAGTTTTATTAGTTTATCCCCTGTTTCCTAAAACTTTTTGGTCTTACGAAAAAATTCTGGAATTAGTCAATCGCAAGGTTTTATTGCCGCCGCTGGGTTTAGTCACCGTGGCGGCAATTTTGCCTCAAGAGTGGGAATTCAAGCTGGTCGATCGAAATATCCGCACCGTTACAGAACAAGAGTGGGAATGGGCAGATGTTGTCATTCTCTCGGCAATGATTGTTCAGAAAGAGGATTTACTTGATCAAATCAAGGAAGCCAAGCGGCGCGGCAAACTGGTAGCGTGTGGTGGCCCTTACCCAACTTCTGTCCCGGAGGAAGCTCAAAAAGCGGGTGTAGATTATCTGATTTTAGATGAAGGGGAAATCACCCTGCCGATGTTTGTTGAGGCAGTTCAGCGGGGCGAAAAACAGGGGATTTTCCGTTCTAATGGGGAAAAACCCGATGTGACGACAACCCCGGTTCCTCGTTTTGATTTGCTGGAGTTTGATGCTTACGATTCAATGTCGGTGCAGTTTTCGCGGGGCTGTCCCTTCCAGTGCGAATTTTGCGACATTATTGTTTTGTATGGTCGCAAACCCCGGACGAAGGCACCGGAACAGCTATTAGCAGAGTTGGAGTATCTCTACCAATTGGGGTGGCGTCGTAGCGTTTTCATGGTGGATGATAACTTCATCGGCAATAAGCGCAACGTTAAGTTATTTCTCAAAGAGTTAAAAACCTGGCAAGCAGAACACCAGTATCCCTTCCGGTTTAATACAGAAGCTTCGATTGATTTGGCGCAAGACCAAGAACTGATGGATTTAATGGTGGAGTGCTATTTTGATGCGGTGTTTCTGGGAATTGAAACGCCAGATGAAGAGAGTTTGTCGCTAACGAAAAAGTTCCAAAATACGCGCAGTTCTCTGGGTGAGGCGGTGGAGGCAATTACGCGAACCGGATTGCGCCCAATGGCTGGGTTTATTATTGGCTTTGATGGGGAGAAAGCTGGCGCAGGCGATCGCATTGTCCGATTTGCCGAACAAAATGCGATTCCCACTACCACCTTTGCCATGCTGCAAGCCTTACCCAATACAGCGCTGTGGCATCGATTAGACAAGGAGGGTCGTCTACGGGGTAAAGATGGCAACATCAATCAAACCACCTTGATGAACTTTGTCCCCACTCGCCCCCTGCAAGAGATTGCCAGAGAATACGTTGAGGCTTTCTGGACACTATACGATGCCGAAAAGTTTTTGGATCGGACTTATCGCTGTTTCTTGATGCTGGGTGCGCCCAAATGCAAGGCTCCTGCTAAATTACCAAATTTAGTGGATCTGCGAGCGCTGCTGATTGTGATGTGGCGTCAGGGTGTCAAACGCACTACTCGCTGGAAGTTCTGGCACCACTTATTGAGCATCCTCAAACGCAATCCTGGTGTTTTTGAGCATTACATCGCAGTCTGCGCTCATAATGAGCATTTTCTAGAGTACCGCCAGATTGTGCGGGACGAAATTGACGCCCAGTTAGCTGAGTTTCAGGCAGAAGAAGCAAAACTGCAACAGATGGAAGATATCTCATCGGCATCTGTAAAAGAAAAAAATCCTGTCGGTGTATAAGACAGGGTTGTTTCGGGATTGCTAACAGAACAGGGGCTTTTGCGATCGCTCTGAAATGAAAAGGCTCGTTAACCGGCAGGAATCAAAATTACTGGTAGTGTCTGGGAGTAGGGAGGCAGAAAGTCCAGAGTCAGTAGGTGGATATCAGGTTCCCACTCCCCCCTAACCAACGGTTAACTACATTCGGCTACTGAGTTAGTTAGCATGGAATATCCATTCATCATTAGCGAAAACCTAGCGGCATATTGTATTCAGTCAATTTAATGACTCCTTCATGAGCGATCGCACGTCGAAAGTGATAGAACAATTTGCCCCTGCTACGAATCACTAAAATTAGTCCGAGGTTGCCAATTCAATGCGAGTTTTACTGCTTTATCCTTTATTTCCTAAAACTTTTTGGTCTTTTGAGAAAGTCCTAGAATTAGTGAATCGCAAGGTTTTATTGCCGCCGCTGGGTTTAGTGACGGTTGCCGCAATTTTGCCTCAAGAATGGGAATTCAAGCTGGTCGATCGAAACGTTCGCAACGTCACAGAAGACGAGTGGGAGTGGGCGGATTTGGTCATTCTCTCGGCAATGATTGTCCAGAAAGAGGATTTACTCGCTCAAATTCGAGAAGCCAAACGGCGCGGTAAAGCGGTTGCGGTAGGTGGCCCTTATCCGACTTCTGTGCCTGATGAAGCCACTAATGCGGGTGCAGATTATCTAATTTTGGATGAAGGGGAAATCACCCTGCCGATGTTTATGGAAGCGATCGCACGAGGTGACAAGGGTGGGATTTTCCGATCCGATGGGGAAAAACCGGATGTGACGACAACTCCTGTCCCGCGTTTTGATTTGCTGGAGTTTGATGCTTACGATACGATGTCGGTGCAGTTTTCGCGGGGTTGTCCTTTCCAGTGCGAATTTTGCGACATTATTGTTTTGTATGGTCGCAAACCCCGGACGAAGGCACCAGAACAGCTATTAGCGGAGTTAGAGTATCTCTACCAATTAGGGTGGCGTCGTAGCGTTTTCATGGTGGATGATAACTTCATCGGTAATAAGCGCAACGTCAAGTTATTTCTCAAAGAGTTAAAAACCTGGCAAGCGGAACACCAGTATCCCTTTAGCTTTAATACTGAAGCATCAGTTGACTTGGCGCAAGACCAAGAACTGATGGATTTAATGGTGGAGTGCAATTTTAATGCCGTGTTTCTGGGAATTGAAACGCCAGATGAAGCCAGTTTGCAGATGACGAAGAAGTTTCAAAATAACCGAACTTCGCTTGCTGACTCGGTAGAAACCATCACGCGGGCGGGGTTGCGGGTGATGGCTGGGTTTATCATTGGCTTTGATGGAGAAAAATCAGGCGCAGGCGATCGCATTGTCCGCTTTGCCGAACAAACAGCGATTCCGACCACCATTTTCGGAATGCTGCAAGCTTTACCCCACACTGCCCTCTGGTTCCGCCTAGAAAAAGAGGGGCGATTGCTGGATAGCGCATCGGGCAACCAGTTCAATGTGATGAATTTTATCCCGACCCGACCTGTAGAAGAGATTACCAGGGAATACATCAACGCCTTCTGGGACTTATACGATGCTGAAAAGTTTTTAGATCGGGCTTACCGCCATTTTCTGATGCTGGGCGCACCGAAAGTAAAGGTTCCGTTTAAAATGCCTGGTTTAATGGAGTTGAGGGCTTTAGCAATTGTGGCATGGCGACAAGGCATTAAGCGTCACACTCGCTGGAAGTTCTGGCACCACTTGTTTAGTATCATCAAACGCAATCCTGGCGTTTGGGATCATTACCTCACCGTCTGTGCCCACAACGAGCATTTTCTTGAATATCGCCAAATTGTCAAAGACCAAATTGAGGTGCAGTTAGCTGAGTATCTAGCACAACAATCGAAACAGGAAGCTAAAGTTTCTTCTGTGAAAAACAGTGTCGGTGCAAGTGCGTGATATCAAGTGAAAAATGGGGAATTAGAAATTTTTTACCCATTTTTCATTTCTTCTCATCAATGACCAATTAAGCGTGAGGATTGTCAATTAATGCGAGTTTTACTTTTATATCCACTATTTCCGAAAAGTTTTTGGTCCTTTGAAAAAACTTTAGCCTTGCTAAATCGTAAGGCAATGTTGCCGCCTTTAGGTTTAGTGACCGTTGCCGCAATTTTGCCCCAAGAGTGGGAGTTTAAGTTAGTAGATCGAAATGTTACCCAAATAACTGAAGCTGAATGGGCATGGGCAGATTTAGTAATTCTGTCGGCAATGATTGTCCAAAAAGAAGATTTGCTAGATCAAATCAAAGAAGCAAAGCAAAGGGGTAAGTTAGTCGCAGTCGGCGGCCCTTATCCCACCGCTTTACCTCAAGAAGTAGAATCGGTAGGCGCAGATTATTTGATTTTGGATGAAGGGGAAATCACCCTGCCGATGTTTGTGGAGGCAGTGCAACGTGGCGAAACTTCAGGAACTTTTCGGGCGGGAGGAGAGAAGCCGGATGTCAGTTCCACACCCGTTCCCCGCTTTGATTTACTAGATTTTGACGCTTATTCAGAAATGTCTGTGCAGTTTTCGCGGGGATGCCCATTTCAATGCGAATTCTGCGACATTATTGTCCTTTACGGACGCAAACCGCGCACAAAAACGCCATCTCAATTATTAGCAGAATTAGAACGCCTTTATGAGTTGGGTTGGCGACGTAGCATCTTTATGGTGGATGACAATTTTATCGGGAATAAGCGGAATGTCAAGTTATTCCTGAAAGAGTTGCAACCGTGGATGGTGGAACATCAGTACCCTTTCTCTTTTGCGACGGAAGCATCGGTGGATTTGGCAAAAGATCAAGAATTGATGGATATGATGGTTCAGTGTAATTTTGGAGCGGTGTTTTTAGGAATTGAAACACCCGATGAGGAGAGTTTAGCACTGACTCAGAAGTTCCAAAATACGCGAGATTCATTAAGTGATTCCGTTCAAGCGATCGCGCGATCGGGATTGCGGGTGATGGCTGGGTTTATCGTAGGCTTTGATGGAGAAAAACCCGGTGCAGGCGATCGCATTGTCAACTTTGTCGAGAAAACGGCAATTCCCACCGCTTTATTTAGTATGTTGCAAGCTTTACCCGATACCGCCCTTTGGCATCGGTTAAAGAAAGAAGGGCGGCTACGAGGTGAATCTGCCAACATCAATCAAACGACATTGATGAACTTTGTGCCCACACGTCCTCTAGAAGACATTGCCCGCGAATACATCGATGCATTTTGGACATTGTACGATCCGGAGCGTTTTCTAGACCGCACTTATCGTCACTTTCGCATATTAGGAGAAGCGACGTATCCGAATAAGGGAAAACGTGCGAAGAAGAAAATAGATTGGGTTGTGATTCGAGCCTTATTAATCATTTGTTGGCGACAAGGTGTGCTTCGTAAAACTCGCTGGCAGTTCTGGCGCAACTTGTTTAGTATGTATCGCCACAATCGAGGCGGAATCAGCAGTTATTTAGCAGTTTGCGCTCAAATTGAGCATTTCGTAGAGTATCGCCAGATTGTCAAAGAGCAAATTGAGGCGCAGTTGGCAGAGTTTATGGCAGAAGACGCGGTTCAACAGCCGCAAGAGGTGAAAACCCCAGTGAATGCGTAGGGTAGACGACACCTCAGATCCTCCAAACCCCTATTATTTAAGAGACTGACTTAATAATGGGGTTTGGAGAATCGCAGAATAGCGCCCATAAAGTGACTGAGGATGAGCAATTCCTTTATTTAAAACTGGTATATAGCAATCCTGTTTTAGTTGCGAGATGCCAGTGGTTTAAATCCCCAACTTATCCAAGAAGTCGGGAATCTTGCTTTCAGAAATCATTTAGGACTGGTATAGGAAGACAAACGTTTTTGCCGTCTGCGTCTTGTCCAAAAGTTGTTGGCAAAGTTGAGTATGTTTTTGTCGCGATGATCTCCTGAACCTGCAACAGTCCGCCTGTTGCCAAGCCAGCGATCGATGGAGTAAATATTGAAGCTGCTACCAGCTAGCAATATAAATAGCACAATCCCGTAGATAAGCATCGTTTGTGCTGCACCCCAGTTTTGTATGGATGTGACACCCATCATCAAGACGATCATCAGGATAAATGTTGCGATTAGGGCGCTGCGCGTTGCTAATCCAATGGAGATCAATACTCCCACGATTAATTCAACCGGGGGTACTAAGTAAGAATTGATCCTCACCAAAAATTCCGGGAAATAAGAATTTGCAAGTTGGTTGACAGTATTTTCAGCAAAACCGGGAATATTGCCGATGCGAGTAAAGCCGTGATTAAAGTAATTCACGCCGATCAGAATTCGCAGCAACAAATAGGCGATCGCAATATCCCTAGTTTTTAGACCAATATAGGGTCTATTTTCAGTCATTGCTATAACTCCAACTGTGTTACTTAAACTTTAATTGATTTTAACTGTAGAGATTTGAATTAATTAAAGTTTAATGAGAAATGAATTAGCCAAGCTAAACCTACCAACCCAAATAAGTCTGTTTTTTCCCTTTTTGAATAGCAGCCAACAAGCGCTATTCTCTGAGTGTTGAAGTTATAAGGTAAAATCCTGAGTTTTGTTATTTGTCAAGAGTAAGAATCGGCTTTATTCAATACAAGGCTCATCTATAATCGGGGCGGGTAGTGGAAATTCTTCTCCTCGTAGGTAGGCATCAAATTGTTCGTCAAAACGGCTCCAACTGGTAGCAATCGAACGCTGAATTCTACAGGTTGGAGCTTCGCGGAATAAAGGCAGCCGATGTTCGATTTGTTCTTTAATGGCTACAGGGATATCTTCAAATACATCAGTTTTATTGCCAGTGTAATTTAAGACTAAAAAGCCGGGTTTCCCCTTCATTTTCATCCACGGTTCCCACGGCCCCATGCGGTAATAAGAAAGTGTAACAGCGCGATTGTCGCTAGCACTGATGGGTTCGTCAGATAGTATTTTTGTCGGAAAAATAAATTTGTAGGAATCCGACGATTGGACATACTTCTCTGGCGAATAATCTGCAAACTTGGGGTTCGTTGATAACGGGTTGGGCAGTTTCATATTGAAATCTAATGAAACTGAGGATATTTCTGAAGTTATGTGAGCATCTATCTGTTGTGGAATCTGGAACTCCTGGTAGTCATAAGAACGGTGCATAATATTCAGTGTTTCACCTGACCAGGGGTTTTTCCAACTTTTTAGAATTTCTCCAGTTTTGGGATCGAGATAAAGTGTAATTTTACGACTTACAAGCGTCCAGCGGGATGTTGAATTATCTTGAATACAGCGCGAGATATCAACGCCTAAGAAATCAAACAGATGAACAGGTTGATCGTTATCTATCGGATGGGCATACATAGCACCTGTAGCCGGGAAATAGTGAGTTTTACTGTCACTGCTACAGCGTAGTTTGACAAACTGCTCATCGGTAATTGTTGATTTCGTTAAGGTCATAGTTTGCGCTTCCCCAAAGTATAGATTGAGCTAAGGATGAATACTTAACTAGTAATTTCTCGCCCTCCTACTGATATCTTGATTCGGTCTTGCTGACGCTGCTGAATCTGTTCTAGACTGCCGGTAGGAATAGCGGCAATTAATTGGCGCGTGTATTCTTGCTTCGGTTCGCGGTAGAGATTTTCGGCGGAGCCAATTTCTTCGATTTTGCCCCGATTCATGACCATAATGCGATCGCTCATAAATTTCACCACGCTCAAGTCATGAGAAATAAAGATGTAAGTTAAGCCAAATTCACTTTGGACTTCTTTGAGCAAATTCAGCACTTGCGCTTGTACGGAAACATCTAGCGCCGAGACGGATTCGTCGCAGATGATGAATTTGGGATTGAGTGCCAAAGCACGAGCAATACAAACCCGCTGGCGCTGTCCGCCAGAAAACTCGTGGGGATAGCGATTCATCCAGGCAGGATTTAAGCCTACACGCTCTAAGAGATAGGCTGCGCGATCGCGTCTTTCCTTAGAATTCTTCCCATAGTGATGGATTTGTAGCGGTTCCATCACCGCATCTCCAATTTTTAGACGCGGATCGAGAGAACTAAAGGGATTTTGGAAGACAATTTGCATCTCGCGTCGCAATTGCCGCAGCCGCCGATTACTGACTTTTGTAATATCTTCCCCTTCAAACTCGATCTGCCCGCTTGTGGGTTCGATCAAACGCAGGATGGTACGCGCTAAGGTACTTTTGCCACAGCCGGATTCTCCCACCAATCCCAGCGTTTCGCCGGGATAAACATCAAATGAGATGCCATTCACCGCCATCAAATAGCGTTTGGTTTGACCAAACATTCCCTGGATTGGGAAGCCAACTTGGAGGTCTCGGACAGAGAGTAGAGCTTTTTCAGTGGTAGAGATGGGATCTATCGCTTCTGGGTTTTGAGTGGAACCCAGAATTTCTTCTGACTCCTGACTCTTAACGCCTATTTTTTCTCGAATCTCGATTTCGCCGCTAGGTGTCTTCACCACTTCCATAAAGTCAGCGACGGTCGGCAGGTATTTCAACCGGCGGTTAAGGCTGGGGCGACAGGCTAACAAACCTTTGGTATAAGGATGTTGAGGGTTAGAAAAGATTTGCTCAACTGAGCCGTATTCAACTATTTTGCCTTGATACATCACGGCGACAACGTCGGCAATTTCAGCAATTACCCCCAAGTCGTGACCGATAAACATCATCGACATCCCACGGGCGTCGCGTAACTCCCGCAATAGATCCAGAATCGTCGCTTGAACCGTTACATCCAAGGCGGTTGTCGGTTCGTCAGCAATCAATACCGCTGGATTGCAGGAAATAGCCATTGCAATCATCATCCGCTGCAATTGCCCGCCGGAGAGTTCGTGGGGGTAGCGATCCAGCATTGCCAATTTTTGCTGATTGACCTGCTGATTAATTTCCGCTTCGCTATCTCTTCTGGCTTCTGGTCTTTCTTCTAGATAGCGTTGTCGCATCTCTTCATCGCTAGCGAGGAGTTTGACTTCTTGGAGACGCGCGATCGCTTGCCGCCTCGCCTCGGCAGGCGTTACATTTTGATGCTGACGGATTGCCTCGACTAACTGAAACCCACACGTAAAAACTGGGTTTAAGGAACTCATCGGTTCCTGGAAAATCATCGAAATCTGACCACCCCGATACTTCCGCAACTCCTCTGCACTCAGATCCCGCAGATTCACTACAGATCCGCCTCGTTCCTGGGAGTTTTGAAACCAAATTTCACCGCCGCTAATCTTCCCCGGAGTTGGCACCAGACCCATGACGGCGAGGGAAGTCACCGATTTACCCGATCCCGACTCTCCCACAATGCCCAAAGTCTGCCCGCGACTCAGTTTGAAGGAAATACCATCAACTGCCAAAATTTGCTTTTCATCAGTTAAAAATTGAACTTGCAGGTTGCGGATGTCTAAAACGGTGTCACTCATGGCAGTCAAGGCGAGAAATTTAACTGGATTTTAACAATCGATGCGATCGCGAGAGAATCAATCGGGTTGTTGATAGCGACGGCAGCCGATTACTGTAACAGACGCGAACCCGATGGACATTGAACTGCTGATGAGCCACTCTGCGGCGGTTTCGGCATCGCTGGAGCCGAGGTTGAGGGGCGCTGGGTTTCGCAAACCGCTACGAGGGTGGTGGCTTCACCGTTCTTTTTGGTGGCAAATACCGCACCTGTGTAGCTATGAATTTCAGCATTCTTGGCTTGGGCGGCGATCATCACGCTTTGGGCGTCCTTTCCGGGTGATACCAACCGATAGTTGTAATACACGCTGGCTGGCTCGCCTCCTAAACCTAAATCTTCAGTGTTTGTGGCAAATTTGCCTTTCTGCTGATAATAAGCCTGTTGCGCTTTGTTTACCATCGCGATATACAGTTTGGCTTCCGTTTGCGGTTTGGGAAGCTGCGAATCTTCGGACACTTGACTCTGTGCATTTTCCAGCTCAATTACTTTGGCGTCTTTGGGTAATGTCGCGCTGTCGGAAATTTTCTCAAATATCGTTGCCTTGGGAGTAAAAGCATTGGGTCTGGGTTGTCCAGCTTGCCGTCCCTCTAATTCCAGACGTAGTTTACCGCGATCGATAAATTCAAAAATGCTCAGGATGCTCTCTTTTTTGCTAAAAACCAGGTCAAGTTGTCCCGGTTTAGCCTGGGAATTAACCTTGTACTTAATTCCGACGGCAACCGGAGGTCCATCAGACGTTGGAAATACAATGAATAATTTTCCCTCTGGCGCAAATATAAATGTGACCAACTCCCCGGTTTGCGGATCTTCGGCTTGCCATTGCCCTACAAATTGCTGGGTGGCGGTCGTTGCTGGTGTGGTTTTGGTTGGAGTCGCTGCGGGTGCGGGTTTGGCTGGGGTATTTGCCGATGTCCCTAGGATACCTGTCACCAGGATGCCGTTGATTGCGATTAATAAGCTAGATACAATCAACTTGTTGTTAACTGGGAGTTTCACTAGTTTGGCAAAGTTGATGATAAAGTGATTCATTACTTTTTGGTGTTTGCTTGATATTTTTTATCCAAATTTTGATGATTTTCCTGTGAAATGTCGGAGATTAAATTAGTAAGACATGAAATTGCAAATATAGTTTCCTTCAAGTTATAACATAGCCAAGCTATAGCAATTCTATTTGAGTGATGAGCTGGCTCTTAAGATCCCGATTTTTAGAGAAGTCGGTTTTTTTTCTTCATAAATCATTTAGAGCCGCTTTATAGCCTTTTGCAGGCTTCGATGTCACAGAAAAAACAGCGATCGCGTTCTTTTGGTGCAGTGTTGATGGGAAATCTAGCGCAGGGGCTTTAAAAGACAAAAGTATGGTTAAGTTCTTAATTAACCATACTTTTGTAACAAGGCAACCTTATGTACTAATCATTTTTACATTAGTTGCCCAATTTTGGGGTATTCAATCATTTCAACCGGAGAATCTAAATATCTAGATCGTTGAGATTGAGACGAGGGCCATAGGTTTCGATAAATTCGCGGCGGGGTGCAACGCGATCGCCCATTAGAACGGTAAAGATGCGATCGGCTTCCGCCGCATCTTCAATTTCCACCCGTTTGAGAGTGCGAGTTTCCGGGTTCATGGTAGTATCCCACAACTGTTGCGGCATCATTTCACCCAAACCTTTGAATCGCTGGATGGTGTAGTTGGCATTAGCGGGAAACTCATGCTGAATCAGGTTTGCCATTTCGCGATCGCTATAGCAATAGTAATGATTGCGTCCGCGTTCTACCTTATAGAGTGGAGGACAAGCGATATAGATGTAACCCTGCTCGATTAGCGCCCGTTGATAGCGATAGAAGAACGTTAATAACAGCGTCCGAATGTGCGCCCCATCTACATCGGCGTCAGTCATAATCACGATGCAGTGATAGCGCAGCTGAGAAGCATCGAACTCCTCACCCTTAACACCCAATCCCAGTGCGGTGATTAGCGCCTGGATCTCCGTGTTTTTATAGATTTTGGCATCGTCGGTTTTCTCAATGTTGAGAATTTTACCGCGCAATGGGAGGATGGCTTGGTTGCGTCTGTCGCGTCCTTGTTTGGCACTTCCTCCGGCTGAGTCCCCTTCTACGATATAAATCTCAGATTCCGAGGGATCTCGCGTACTGCAATCGGCTAATTTACCCGGTAAAGGAGAAGATTCCAAAACCGATTTGCGGCGCACTAACTCTCGTGCGTGACGCGCTGCTTCGGCGGCTTTGAAAGCTTGAATTGCTTTCTCCAGAATCGCATCGCCAACGTTTGGGCGAAACTCTAAATACTCTGTGAGAACTTCGCCAACTAGGGAATCAACAATTCCCCGGACTTCGGTGTTACCGAGTTTGGTTTTAGTTTGTCCTTCAAATTCCGGATCGGGGACTTTGACGGAGATAACCCCCGTTAAACCCTCGCGGACATTCTCCCCACCGAGGTTCGGTTCATTTTCTTTGATTTTATTGCGCTTGCGAGCGATCGTATTCAGCGTCCGCGTCAGCACCGCCTTCAACCCTTCCAGGTGAGTACCGCCGTCAACTGTACGAATATTATTTGCAAACCCCAGCAGAGTATCTGTATAGGCATCGACGCACCACTGCAACGCCACCTCTACTTGTACATTGTTGCGTTCGCCGGATACATAGATAATTTCTTCGTGGAGAGCCTGTTTATCGCTATTCATATAGGCGATATACTCTTTAATACCTCCTTCATAACAGTAGGTTTCTACTCTTGGCTCTCCACCCTTAACTAATTCCAGGCGGTTGTCAGTAAACGTGATTTTGACACCCGCATTTAAGTAAGCCAGTTCCCGCAAACGACTTGCCAAGGTGGTGTAATCAAACTCAATGCCAGTCGTCACAAAAATCTGTAAATCTGGCTTGAAACTAATCGAGGTGCCTGTCCTCGCTTCTTTAATTGGCGTTGCCTTGAGTTCGGTGACAGGAATACCCCGCTCAAAGCGCATGATATGCTCCCGATTCTCGCGCCAAACGGTTACTTCCACCCACTCAGACAAGGCATTGACTACGGAGATCCCAACACCGTGCAAACCACCAGAAACCTTGTAACCGCCGCCGCCAAATTTCCCTCCGGCGTGCAGCACCGTCATCACCGTTTCCAAAGCTGATTTGCCTGTAGTGGGATGAGTATCTGTGGGAATCCCTCGTCCATCGTCTGTCACCGTCACCGAACCATCGGCGTTTATGTCTATCTCCACATGGGTGCAATAGCCAGCCAGAGCCTCATCAATAGAGTTGTCCACCACCTCGTAAACTAGATGATGGAGTCCCCTAGGGCCAGTCGAACCGATGTACATCCCCGGTCTTTTCCGGACTGGTTCAAGACCTTCTAGAACTTGAATCTGATCGGCACTGTAACTGCTCGTCATGAATAAGGATTCTCCAATAATGGCTTGGAAGCCCACCGGGACTTCAAAAATGTAAAAACACTCCAAAATTATAACACAAAAGGTTCCGGGGCGACTGTAGGGCGATTTCAAGAGATATTTGTTTAGGGGCTGTACCCAGTGAAAGGCAACAACGCAGGAAAGCACGGTGGCACAAGGGAACGGGAAGCAAGAGAAACAGACACAGGGAGCAGCGGAAAATTACCTGTTCACTCAGTCCTTAACCCTCAATCCTCAGCCCTCTTCACTCAATCCTCAGCTAACCCTCAGTCTTCAGCTAACCCTCAGTCCTCAGCCCTCAGTCCTCAGTCCTTAGCTAACCCTCAGTCCTCTTCACTCAGTCCTCAACCCTCAGCGCTGATTGTTATTTGTGGTGCTACCGCGACGGGAAAATCAGGACTGGCATTAGCATTGGCGCAGCGGCTGGGTTCTGTAATTCTTAGCGCTGATTCGCGTCAAGTGTACCGCGAATTTGATATCGGCACAGCTAAGCCAACAGATGCTGAGCGCAAGTTGGTACCGCACTACTTAATTGATATCTGCGATCCCGCAGAAACTTTGACAGTGGCAGATTACCAGCAGCAGACGCAAGCTTTAATTGCTGCTTTGGGCAAGGAAACTCCGCCTTTACTGGTGGGAGGAACGGGTTTATACATCCGTTCTATTGTGCAGGGGTTAAAAATTCCTAGAGTAGCGCCCCAAGAAGAATTGCGATCGCAACTGCAATCTCTCGGTCAAATCCAACTTTACGCTTTTCTACAACAAGTCGATCCCGTTGCCGCTCAGAAAATTCATCCTAACGATCCCGTGCGGACATTGCGAGCATTAGAAGTATTTTATGTGACGGGTCGCCCGATTTCAGAGCAGCAAGGAGAGAATCCACCCGATTATCCCATTCTCCAAATTGGCTTAGATTGCCCGGACTCTAGCTACCTTACTCACCGAATTGAACAGCGAACCGAACAGATGTTAGCCGCAGGGTGGGAAGCCGAGGTAAAAACCCTTTGTGAGAAATACGGTTGCAATCTGCCGCTGCTGGATACGCTAGGTTATAGGGAAATGAAGCAATATTTAGCTGGAGAGATTTCTCTATCGGACGCCAAAGAGTTAACCGTTTTGCACACTCGTCAATTTGCTAAGCGACAACGCACTTGGTTTCGTGCTTATCCCCAAATTGAGTGGTTTGAGGCAAATCAACCCGATTTATTGGAGCGCGTGTGGCAACGAGTGCTAGAGTTCATTGCCGCAAGTTGTCAGGATGTGCCTCCTCAAGCTAGATGCTAACTTCCTGTCCAATTTTATACTCTTGTAACTAAACTTAACTTCGTACATTTTCGAGTTGTATGGAAGTGATTTCTTTGCTTTCTTCTACAAGGAGTTGAAGGATTCGTGTATAGCAGATTACCCAGGAAATGCAATGATAAACTTTTCTGCTATATTAAACCGCCATCAACCTTTAGAGAGATTTTATAGAATTTATATATGAATAGGAAAACCATTTAATAGACTATGAAAACAGCAAAACCGCCTTTTTTAATTCCTACGGGTACAAATAACCCTTAGCAGTTGCGATCGCATTTCCGGCACTCTTCCGGTACTGTCGTAAAAGGCTGGAGACCTTTAGTTTGAGCGAGAATGTGTAGAATTTAGCGATTTTTATGTAGATTTTCCTGGAACTGTTAGTCAATTGGAGCGCCAGGGAACAATCTAGCTAGGGTTATCGGACGGAAAAGTTGATCGCTGAGACTTTCTCCTGCTTTTTCAGCATTGAGACATTTAGCGCGACAAGGCAGAACAAGCATTTTCAGATGATGGCTACCGAAATCCGGTCCAAGTAGGAATAAGTACTGATGAAAATTTTAGAGTCTAGTAAGGAAGCGGCGAGGCTAGAAGCTCTGCGCCGATATCGGATTCTTGATACAGAACCCGAAGAGGCATTCGACGATCTTGCCCATTTAGCGGCGCACGTTTGTGGAACCCCGATTGCGTTAATAAATTTTTTGGATAAAAACCGTCAGTGGTTTAAGTCAAAGGTGGGTTTAGAAGTATCAGAATTCCCCCGTGATAGCGGGTTCTGCCCCCTACTTGAGCAACACGAAATTTTAATGATTCCTGATACATTGGCTGATAAGAAGTTTGCCACTAATCCGGTCGTCATTGCTTGCCCCAGCGTCCGATTTTATGCGGGCGCACCGCTGATAACGCCTGAGGGACAGATAATCGGGACGATCTGTGTTGTTGATTATGTACCGCGAAACCTCAGTCCAGAACAAGTAGAGGCACTTAAAGCTTTAAGCCGCCAGGTAATTAGCCAACTAGAGCTACGGCGCAATTTAGCTGAAAAGGAACGCAGCATCGCTGCACGCGAACGAGCCGAGGAGGCGCTACAGCGAGCTGCTACCGAGAACCGGCACCTGGCACGGGCGATTACTTCAGCTTCTGAGGGAGTGATTATTACCGATCCGAACCAGCCAGACAACCCGATCGTTTACGCAAACCCAGCTTTCTCGCGGATCTCTGGGTATAAGCCAGAAGAAATTATGGGTCGCAACTGCCGTTTTCTGAAAGGTTCTGGCACAGATCCGCAAGCGATCGCTCAAATTCGCCAAGCGATCGCCGAACAAAAGGAGATTCAAACGACGCTGCTGAACTATCGAAAAGACGGTCAGCCATTCTGGAATGAATTAAGAATTTCGCCAGTATTTTCAGATGAGGGGAACTTACTCTACTTCGTAGGCTTGCAAACGGACATCTCCGCTCGTAAGCGGGCAGAGGAAGAGCGCGATCGCTTATTCACCCTCTCGTTGGATATGCTGTGTATTGCTAGTTTGGATGGCTATTTTAAGCGCGTAAACCCAGCTTTTGAGAAAACACTTGGGCTTTCTCAAGAAGAACTTTGCTGTACGCTACTGTTTAACTTTGTTCATCCTGAAGACCAAGGAAAAACCCGTGACGAATTCCAGAAACTTGCCACGGGCGAACCAACCATCGACTTTGAGAACCGCTACATCTGTCAGGATGGTTCGTATAAATGGCTATCCTGGACAGCCTCTCCAGTCGTTGAAGAAGGGTTGATGTATGCGATCGCCCGCGACATTACCGAGCGCAAAGCTAACGAGGAGGCATGGCGTCAAAGCGAAGAGCGGTTTCGCAATTTAGTCGAAACCACTAGCGATTGGGTCTGGGAGGTGGATGAAAACGTTGTTTACACGTATGTCAGTCCGAAGCTCCGCGACATTTTGGGTTATGAACCAGAAGAAGTTCTGGGCAAAACTCCCTTCGATCTCATGCCTCCGGAAGAAGCTTTTCGAGTTGCTAATATTTTTGGGCAAATGGCTGCCCTTGCACAACCCATTACGTGTCTTGAGAATACGACTGTTCACAAAGACGGTCATCTGGTTGTCCTAGAAACTAGTGCAGTTCCAGTTTGGAATTGTGATGGAAAATTCCAAGGTTATCGCGGCATGGATCGGGACATCACCGAGCGAAAGGAGGCAGAACAAAAAATCCGCAGACAAGCTGCCTTGCTAGATGTAACAACAGATGCAATTCTTGTGCGAAATCTAAAAGACAAAATCGTACTTTGGAGTAAAGGAGCTGAGTTACTGTACGGTTGGAAGGCGGAGGAAGTTCTGGGGAAAAATGTCTCGGAGATTTTGTACAACGATCCTTCGCCTCAACTCCTAGAAGCGCACAAGACTGTTAACAACAAAGGTGAATGGCAAGGTGAATTGTATAAAGTCACCAAAGAAGGCAAACAAATTGTCGTTGCCAGTCGTTGGAGTTTGGTGCGCGATGATGAAAACAACCCCAAATCAATCCTCTCTGTAGACACTGATATTACAGAGAAAAAACAACTTGAAGCACAGTTCCGCCGCGCCCAACGGATGGAGAGTATCGGTACTCTGGCTGGCGGCATTGCCCACGATCTAAACAATGTACTGACGCCAATTCTTGCCGCCATTCAAATCTTACAAATGGTAATTCCCGATCCGCGCAGTCAGCGGCTTTTGGATTTACTAGAAACAAATACTAAACGCGGTGCTGAGCTAATTAAGCAAGTCTTGTCATTTGCTCGAGGAGTTGAAGGTGAGCGAATGACCCTTCAAGTAGGGCACTTAATTGGGGAAATTCAGAAAATTGCCAAAGAGACCTTTCCTAAATCAATCGAAATCTATACAGATGTACGAATGATGGAACTTTGGCCTGTCTCTGGAGATGCCACTCAAGTACATCAGGTGTTGATGAATCTCTGCGTTAATGCCCGCGATGCGATGCCAGATGGTGGAGTCTTGAGTATCTCTGCCGAAAATCTTATCATCGATGAAAACTATGCCCGGATGAATATTGAGGCCAAAATGGGGCCTTATATCGTTATTACTATCTCGGATACTGGAAGTGGTATTCCTCCAGAAAGTTTAGAAAGAATTTTTGAACCATTTTTCACAACAAAAGAACTCGGTAAAGGCACAGGGCTAGGTCTGTCCACTGTGTTGGCAATCATTAAAGGTCATGACGGTTTTATCAATGTCTATAGCGAAGTAGGAAGAGGAACCCAATTTAAAGTTTATTTTCCAGCAACTAACACAACTACAACAGATCCAGAAGCTACGGAGCGTTATGAACTGCCCAGAGGTCACGGAGAATGGATTCTTGTGGTTGATGATGAACCAGCCATTCGAGAAGTAACCAAAACATCCCTAGAAGCCTATGACTATCGGGTACTCACTGCCAACGATGGAATTGAAGCGATCGCACTCTATGCCCAGCATCGCGCGGAAATCAATGTCGTGTTAATTGATATGATGATGCCTACGATGGATGGTCCAACCACCATCCGCGCCCTACAAAAAATGAACCCGCAGGTCAAAGTTGTTGCTGTGAGCGGCTTGGTTTCCAACCATAAGCTCCCAGCGATCGCAGGTGGCGTAGTTAAAAGATTTTTGTCGAAGCCCTACACCGCAGAAGATTTGTTGAAATCTATTCACGAGCTTCTAAGTTAGCGCTGTGATTCCAGCAGTCGATGCAATACGCGCTACGAGGTCAAGTATGCACGATTGGCACTCCCTCCCCTTTCTAGCACTAACTTTTGCCCTGTTTATCATCTTCCTCAAGATTTTAACGAACCAAAGCTTTGTGCCTAATTTTTTCTTTAGATAAACTAAAAGTAAGCATACAAGGTGTTAGCGATGGATTACCAAAAGTTTGTTGAGCAACTGCCCAGCCTTTATGAAAATTGGGGACGCGAATCGGTTGTACCTAAATCAAAGCGGTTTCAGCAGGCACTTGACCAAGTTCAAGGAATGACTACTGCCAACGTAATGCAGTTGCTCAATTTTGCTGTGGAGTGCATGGAACCAGATGAAATATATTGCGAGATTGGCTGTTATCAAGGTTCTACTTTAATTGGCGCACTGCTCGATCATCCAGAACGAATGGCATACGCTGTAGATAACTTTTCTGAATTCGACCAATCCGGTGAGAATCTGGATAAATTAATTAATAATTTATCAGGTTTTGATATTCAAGATCGAGTTTATTTTTGCAATCAAGACTTTGAAGAATTTTTATTAGAGCTTCGAGAAATTAATCCAGATGACAAAATCGGGGTTTATTTATATGATGGTGTTCACGACTATCGGTCGCAATTATTAGGATTACTCCTAATCAAACCGTTTCTAGCAGAGAAGGCATTGATTATTATCGATGATAGCAATTGGGAAGCGGTGCGCCAAGCTAATTGGGATTTTATGGCTGCTAACCCAGAGTGCGAATTATTGCTGGAGTTGCTGACGCCAGGAGATGGCTATCACACTTTTTGGAATGGGATTCAGGTACTCAGTTGGGATGCAAATAAAAAATCTAACTACCCCTGGTCTGCTTTCAGCCAAGTGCGGCAAACATCAGTTGTTCAGGCTATCTATCAATTACAATTTATTGAACAAAAAGAAGAAGGATTAGATAAACTTTATCAAGAAGCATTATCTTTCCACCATCAACGGGATTTTGCAGCAGCAGAAAAAAAGTATCGCGAGTTTCTTTTGTGGCGAAATAACAAGACTGAAGCGTGGCTAAACTTAGGAATACTATATTATGAAACAGAAAAATATCAAAACTGCATCGAATCTATTCTAACTTTAATAAAAATAGATACCTCTTCAGCTCAAGCATATTATATTCTTGGTTTAGCTTTAGAGAAAATCAATCAAAATATTCAAGCAATTTCAGCTTATAAAGAAGCGCTCGCGCTTGAACCCAAACTAATTGAAGCTTACAACAATTTGGGCAATCTTCTCACTCAGGTAGGTGAAAGTAAGGAGGCGGAAGCAGTCTACCGTCAAGCGATCGCAGCTAACTCCAGCCACTTTGGTAGCTACCTCAATTTAGGAAACCTTCTGATGGAGCAGAACCTTCTAACTCAAGCGATTGAAGCCTATGAAACAGCTCTATCTCTCAACCCAAACGATACCACTATATTGAGTAACTTGCAAATCGCATTAACAGCTCAAGCTAATCCAGTTCAGCTTCTTTTAAACTTGGGAAATAAATTTTATAGCTTAGGGAAATATGAGGAGGCGATTAAGCAATATCAAAGTGTTTTGGAAGTTTCAGTAGCAGCTTCAGAAATTTATTTTAATTTGAGCGAATCTTTTAGGCATTTAAATCGGATAGAAAAAGCGATATCTACACTTCAAGAAGGCATTCGCTTTCACTCGAAAGCTGGGAAACTGCACTTTTACTTGATTAAATTATTGCAGCAGGACGGACGGATTAAAGAAGCAATATCAAGTGCAGAAAAGGCATCTCAAATCCTGCCTAATGAATACGTATTCAAACTTTTCAAAAATTTGATCTTACCATCTGTTTACGATACATCAAATGAAATTGACTTTTATTGTCAAAGATTTATACAAGGTCTACAAAAATTAATTCAAGAGACAGAAATTCAAACGCCAGAAGAAAAAACCAATGCTTTAATTGGTATAAGTTGTTTCACTAACTTTTACTTAGCTTATCAGGCTCACAATGTTGTAGGGTTGCAATGTCAGTATGGAAATTTAGTCCATCAAATTATGGCAGCAAACTATCCACAATGGGTGCAGCCTATATCCATGCCTCCGCTTAAGGAGAACAACAAAATTCGTGTTGGTTATGTTTCGGCTTATCTGCATTCTTACAGCGGAACCTTGTGGTTAACAGGCTGGTTGCGTTACTGTGAAAAGCAAAACTTTGAAATTTACTGTTATTACACAGGAAATGAACCAGACCATATAACACAACAATTTCGGGATTACAGTGATGTATTTCACCATATTCCTTATAATCTTGAAGCTGTATGTCAACAGATTTTGTCTGACAAACTACATATACTTGTATTTCCAGAAGTTGGGATGGATGCTCCAACGATACAAATAGCTGGATTGCGTCTTGCTCCTGTACAATGCGTAGCGTGGGGACATCCAGTTACAACTGGTTTACCAACTTTGAATTACTTTTTATCTAGTCAGTTGATGGAGCCGGAAGATGCACAAGAACATTATTCGGAGAAACTGATTCGTCTACAAAATATTGGTGTGGCTTATCCAAAGCCACAAGATATTCCTGTGTTGGCAAAAACCCGCTCAGATTTTCAGTTACGGGATGATTCAGTTATTTATTTGTGTTGCCAAGCACCTTTCAAATATTTGCCACAATATGATTTTATTTTTGCGGAAATAGCACAGCGTATTCCTGAAGCTCAATTTGTATTTCTTCGAGGTGATTTACTGCGGAAACGTCTCTCACGTGCTTTTGAATTAGTTGGTTTGCATAGCGAAGACCATTGTGTATTTCTTAAGGTTCCTAGTCGCCCAGATTATCTAACGCTCAATTTACTTTCAGATATTTTTCTGGATACGATAAGCTGGTCTGGTGGCAATACAGCGCTAGAAGCGATCGCTTGCAATTTACCCGTCGTCACCTGTCCTGGGAAATTTATGCGAGGTCTTCACTCTTATAGCTTCCTCAGAATGATCGGGGTGACAGACACAATTGCTCAGACTGAAGCAGAATATATTGATATTGCTGTAAAGTTAGGTTTAGACCCAGTTTGGCGGCGCGACGTTTCAGAAAGAATCAAGGCTCGCCATGACTATCTTTATGATGACAAAAGTTGTGTAGCAGCTCTTGAAGATTTTTATAAACAGGTTGTCCAAAAGGGACTTACGCAGACATAGAGTTACCGATGATTACCCAAGACAAACAACAACGAAACTGGCAACCGATCATTAAGCAATTTGAGGCAGTTATCGGGAAAAACGGCGTCGTGCAGCGTCGTGAGGAGTTAATAACCTACGAGTGCGATGGTTTAACTAGCTACCGACAAAAACCTGCCCTTGTTGTGCTGCCGCGCACCACAGAAGAAGTCGCAGCGGCAGTAAGGATATGCGACCAAAATCAAATTCCCTGGGTTGCACGCGGTGCTGGCACTGGACTTTCTGGTGGAGCCTTGCCTGTAGAAGATTGCGTGCTAATTGTTACTGCATTGATGCGAAAAATCTTGAGCATTGACTTAGAAAATCAGCGGGTTGTGGTGCAACCAGGAGTAATTAATAACTGGGTAACACAAGCCGTTAGCGGTGCCGGATTTTACTATGCGCCTGACCCTTCCAGCCAGATTGTCTGCTCGATTGGTGGTAACGTTGCAGAAAATTCTGGAGGCGTCCACTGTCTCAAATATGGTGTTACCACTAACCACGTTTTAGGTTTAAAACTAGTTCTCCCCGATGGCTCTATTGTAGACGTGGGAGGACAAATTCCCGAAATGCCTGGTTACGATTTAACAGGTTTATTTGTTGGTTCTGAAGGCACACTAGGTATCGCTACAGAAATTACTCTGAGAATCCTTAAAACGCCGGAATCAATTTGCGTTCTTTTAGCAGATTTTACCAGTGTCGAAGATGCTGGAGCCGCTGTATCAGATATTATCAGCGCTGGGATAATTCCAGGCGGTATGGAAATTATGGATAATATCAGCATCAACGCTGTCGAAGATGTTGTAGCCACAGGTTGTTATCCCAGAGATGCTGCCGCTATCTTATTAGTCGAAATAGATGGCTTAGAAGTGGAAGTGGCGGCAAATAAACAGCGTATTTCGGAAATTTGCACCACCAATGGAGCGCGTAGCATCACCACGGCAAACGAAGCGGAAAAGCGTCTAAAACTATGGAAAGGACGGAAAGCAGCCTTCGCAGCAGCAGGCAAACTCAGCCCTGATTATTATGTCCAAGATGGGGTAATTCCCCGGACTCAAATGCGATTTGTACTGCAAGAAATTGAAGCATTGAGCCAAAAATACGGCTATCGTATTGCTAACGTCTTTCATGCTGGAGACGGGAATCTTCACCCACTCATTCTTTATGATAATTCGATTCCTGGGGCATTGGAACAGGTGGAAGAATTAGGGGGAGAAATTCTTAAACTTTGCGTAGAAGTAGGCGGAAGCCTTTCTGGGGAACACGGGATTGGAGCAGATAAAAAATGCTATATGCCGCAAATGTTTACCGAAACGGATTTAGAAACAATGCAATGGGTACGCCAAGTATTTAATCCCAAGGGTTTGGCTAATCCAGGTAAAATATTTCCTACTCCCCGCACCTGTGGCGAAGCTGCACACGCTCAGTCTCAAAAGCACTTTGAGTCAGTTGATATATTTTAATTCATTAACCAAGAGCAAATGATTCGCTAAGAAATTTGGGGAAGTATGCGATCGCGCTACAATCTAGACATAGAAAGATGCTTTAATTTGCAATCTAGATGGGAGTCTTTACTACAACCGTTTCAGGTTGAGCAAGAGATTGGTCAGAAAGTGTTGCTTGAATTATTCGAGGCTTACTCCAGTGATGGTAGATATTATCATACTTTGGAGCATATAGAACAAGTTTTAGCAACGCTTAACGATTTGCGATCGCTATCCCAAAACTATGCAGCAATTGAATTTGCAGTTTGGTTTCACGATGCAGTTTATAACCCAAAAGCTAACGATAATGAGGAAAAAAGTGCAGAATATGCAGCGATGATTTTGAAAGGGTTAGACATTCCCTCATCAACTATAGAGGTTGTATATTCTTTAATTAGAAAAACCAAATACAATCAAAATATAGACGGTATTGATAGCAAAATTTTTCTAGATGCAGACCTTTCTATATTAGGAGCATCGGCTACTAAATACAGAATATATGCTCAAGCAATTAGAAAAGAGTATTTATGGGTCTCTTCCACAAAATACAGAACAGGTAGGAAACAAGTATTGCAGAGCTTTTTAAACCGAGAACGAATATATTTTACTGAAAAAATGTTTGTTGCTTTAGAACAACAAGCTAGACAAAATATTAAAGAAGAAATGGAATTGTTATGAAAAACTGTAAGAGCGATCGCTTAATCCGGTAAAGTCCTTCTAGAGGCAACGATGCTTGTGCTATTCAGAAAAATAGATAGGTAAAGAAAAAACTAAAAATAGATTTCAGGCAAAATGCGAATTTGCTTTATTGGTGACTCCTTTGTAAACGGAACTGGCGATCCAGAGTGTCTTGGTTGGACGGGAAGAATTTGTGCAGCAGCACGAAAGCAAGGTTATGACATTACTTATTACAATCTTGGGGTACGGCGGGAAACCAGCGCGGATATTAGATCCCGTTGGCTAGGTGAGGTTGCTTGTCGCTTGCCTAAAGAATATGATGGCAGGATTGTTTTCTCGTTTGGTGTCAATGACACCACCCTGGAAGATGGGAAAACTCGTGTGAAGTTAGCGGATTCTTTAGAGAATTGCCGTGCAATTCTTGACGTTGCAAGGCAAAAATTTCCAGTCTTGATGGTGGGATCGCCACCAGTTGCAGAGATTGAGCAAAATTTTAGGATCGCTGGTTTGTCTGAGCAGTTAGCTTGTTTATGTAGCGATCGCAATGTGCCTTATTTAGATGTTTTTACTCCTTTACAGGCGTCATCGGTGTGGATCGGTGAGGCAACAGCGAATGACGGCGCTCACCCTGGTGCTGCCGGTTATGCGGAATTTGCTCACTTAGTGCAAAGTTGGTCTGCGTGGTTATCGTGGTTAAAATAGCTCAATTCACATCTTGCGCCAAGCTCACAATGGAAAGGCGATCGCATTCTAGCTAGGAAAGCGCGAACCAACTGAAAATAAAGGGTTTTGTAACCTGCTCCCAGCAGGTTTTGTTTGTGTAACTGTGTTTCAACAGCCTAGAGCAAGATGTAACTTCATGGCGAAAAGTTCAATATTTCTTAGAAAACCCAGAAGTAGAGATAACTGAGCCAATAAATCAAGTTCACTGCAATGAGTAGTCCTTTGCCGATGTAGGAGTGAACCATCCCGAAGACGTAAACGCTTGCTACCAGCACCAGCAACCGCTCAACGAAAGAAACAATCGTGCCGTATTTGTTAGTATCCCAATAAGAGATAGGACTGATAAAACGATAGTCGCTGAAGGGCAAAAAATGCCTGTGCGCGTCGTCGCTGTGGACGGGTAAATCTCCGAGGGAATGCAGCACCATGCTCAGAAAGACGATTTCAAGGGGTTTCCACCCGTAGTAGCGAGCGATCGCTACCCCAATTAAAGCCAATGGAATTGAATGAAAGAGGTGGATAATATTTTGCCAAAAAGGTTGATAGTAAGCTGTTGACCAGATTTGGCGTTCCGGTAGGCGTTGAATATATTTCGCCACAAGGTAGAAAACAAAAATTGGAATATCGGGTAATATAGCGCCCAACACGATTAGGAGATTGAAGTGCGATTGTTGCGGTTTAGCGAGAATGCCGAGATTGAGAATGGCATGGCTGGGCGTATTCACGATTATTCTTGGAATTGGTTTGATTGGTTTTGTCTTTGGTATCCTCCAGGCTGGCTGATTTTATTCAACCGCCACTGGCAACACTATCACACCGATCCCGATGGTTGGAATTGGCTGGAGTATGGATTGTTTCTCATTCCTGGGGGATTTTATCTGGCGTTGTTGATTCGTTGGATACGTCTCGGCTTTCGTTCACCCCGCCGGGGAGAAGGGGAGTTTGACCCAAATTATCAGCAAGCTTTTCGAGATGAAGTGCTGGCTCCGATTGTGAAATATTATTTTCAAGGAGAGCTACAACAACTCGAAAATTTACCTCAAACTGGGCCGTTGATTGTATCAATGAACCATGCGGGAATGTGTTTCCCTTGGGATATTTTGGGATTAGGAACGCTTTTAAGCCAGACACGGGAATGGGTTGTGCAACCGCTGGCGGGTGTTTCGTTGTTTGAACATCCCTGGGTGATTTGGTGGCTACCTCCAGGATGGTCGCAAGTTCTAGGCGGCGTTAGGGCAGAAGCTGATGAATTTGAAGCGGCGGTGGCTCAAAAAACCATCTTACTATACGCGCCGGAGGGCATACGCGGGCCGGGAAAAGGGTGGAAAAGGCGTTATCAGTTAGACACTTTTCACCCAAGTTTTATCCAGTTAAGCGATCGCTATCGCATTCCGATTCTGCCCGTTGCTTGCATCGGCAATGAATCTTTGCATCCTTGGGCAATCAATCTTAAGAAATTTGCAAGAGCCATCTACTTGCCTTTCTTGCCTGTCTCTTTTTTGATGTTTTTCTTCATTCTCTTCCCATCTATGGGTGTTTGGGCAATGCGAAGTCGGCTGCGTTATTTTATTCAGCCTCTCTATCAAACTTGGTCAACCGAAGTTGTTGAAGACGAGCAACTTCCAGAACCAAAAACTTCTACTCGGCAAGACCGAAACGCTGCTTACCGACACGCACAACTATTACAAGAAAAGCTGCAAAGTCAAATTAACCAACTTCTGAGGAAGAAGTAATCTAGGTTTGATTTGCATTCAATCAGTTTTTATAAGAAGTTAGTTAGCATTCAACTTCTTGGCTTGTAAAATAATTGGAGATAAGACCGCTTTATCTTGTTCCGCAGGCACGGCTTTCCGCCATGCAGTAATACCGCCTGATAAGACTGCCATCTTCAACCCCGTTCCCTCTAACATCCAGTAGGCTTTAGTTGAACGGGTTCCTTTGGTGCAATATAGCACTACCGTTGGTTCGGGTTGATTGGGTTGAACGCTCTTTTTCACCAATGCCTTAATACGCTCAATCCCTATCCCCGTTTCAATCTGAGTCAGAGGTACCAGTGGAGTTTGGGCAATATGATCTTTAGCGTACTCTTCTGGCGATCGCACATCAATAAGGAACACTGGCTTTAGTTTTCCCTGCTGCAACTGCGCTACCGTCACTTTGTTTGCATATTTGCCAGTTGCGATCGCTTGGATGTCGATGTCTGCGATCGCGAGCGCGGCACCTAAAGCACCAACACTAACAGCGACAATCCCTAAAATTACAGGTAAAGGACGTAAACGACTGGTTATTTTAGTCATTATTTGCATAAAACTTTCCGATGAGTGACACCTCAACCTCATTACCATAGCAACCGTAATACCGAGATGTCATTAGTCACAACTAAAAATAAAAATTATGAACCATAAAAACTTTTTTATATATTCGCTATTCTTTTAACTTGATTCATAAACTTTTTTCGTTTAGAAAACGGGTAGAGTATTTGTCCAAGATACCCAGAAGGCACAGGTTCGGATATCCCATACTTGTTCGGCATTTTACCCACAGGCATATAGAGAGTGCCGAAGATTACATCTAAAATTGGAAGCTGAGCTGCAAAGTTTTTGTCATAGAACTTTCGCTCGGAGGTGTGATGCCAGTGATGAAATTCTGGGGTGGCAATTATCCACCGAAGCCAGCCAAACCTAATTTTTATATTGGCATGAATAAAGAAAGCTTCAAAAGCACCAAAAATAAAAAATATAGCGAACGTTTCTTTAGTAAAGCCTAATATGTATAGCGGGACTATCTGAAAAGTTTTCGTAAATATTTGGTCAATGGGATGCAGACGCACCGTTGCCAACCAGTCCATTTCTTCTACGCTATGGTGAATCGCATGGAATTTCCACAGCCAAGGAATCTTATGAGTGAGTTTATGAGCAATGTAATATCCAACATCAGCGATAAAAATTGCTTCCCCAAACTGGAACGCTACAGGTTGAGAAGCAACGTTCATCTGTATTTCTGAATTGATTAAGCTTTTGAGAAACTGTCCAATTAATATTCCACTAATGGCTAATACTGCCGTTCTGCCAACAAAGTAACCAATAAAATAATGGATGGCATCTGTTTCCCATCCTTTACGAAATATCTTCTGTTTGTGTAAAAAAAATATTTTTTCTATGGGGACTAATATAAACAGCAGCAAAAAAAAGCCTTTAACAACATCAGGAAGCATAACTTTTAGACATTTATTGATTAATTATGGTGGGCATTGCCCACTAGACACCTTTTTAGGATTTAGAGAGGCTGGATAGTGTCTTCTGATTGTATCTCTATACAAGTATCCGACGAAGTAGTAGACATATCATAAATGGCGAAGATACAGAGCGTGAACAAGGCTCCAAGACCCAGCGCCCCGAGAATTCCCATTAAGACGAAGAGTGGCTTTAGGTCGTGACTAAGATGATTTCGCGATAACTGCTCTTTAGAAGCCGCATTCGTTGCTGTATCTTCAGTTGTTTCTTCAGCTTGAATGGGTAGATTTAATTGTGAAGATATCTTGGCTGACTCTTGTTCTTCTTTATCCTTAAGCTGCATGATTACCTCCGGTGAATCACTTGATTTGGAAGATTGCCGTTTCAGGCGATCGCTATAATTTTTAGATGTGCTACTAGCGTAACGGATGAGTATTAGAACCGCAAGTGACAACACCCTTTTGGTAAGTTGGCTCGGCAGGGAATTGGCTAGTAGGAGTATCTGTCTCGCATAATATTGTTAACGATTCCTTATTATTTTTAGCCGCCTTTTTGCCTACCTTAGATACAGGTACTATGAAGACAGCCCCAACATAGCTCTTCAGCGGTTTTGAGGCAGTTTTCTGAGCGATCGCGTAGTTGAAGACTGCCGTTTTTGTGGCTCGAACGGAATATTCGTAATTTTTTGTTTTAGATTGAACACCTAACCCTAGTTTCGGAATTGAAGCCACAAAAGCACCATTTTCTAGATAGTAGGCTTGCTGTGCTCTATTCATTGAGCCGATATATTGTTTCCCTTCTGATTGACCAGCTTTGCCTCCACAGCTCACAGCGCTAGGAAGTGCTATAGCTACCAAAATACCAACAATGCTAATGACAACGACAACCAAAAGCGCAATCAAGACATTACCCTGGTTGTCATTTCTATTTGACAAATATTGTAACCACTTAGCTCTAAAATAGATATTCATATTCTATCTTTTCAAGTAAACAAACCCCGGATATTTTTTTGTGTTTTGCGTAGGTGCAAAGTCCAAAATGCTTGAATAAGTATTCACTAGCAAGATGAGAAATTCCTGAAAAGTTTAGATTTTGGCCTGCTTAGATACCAATCCATAATCTAACCTTTCTTCCGAGTTAGCCTTAAGACTAATAACGGGAGATTTTTGTGGTGTTAGAACCGCAAGCGACTTCGCCATTTTGATAAGCTGGTTCTACAGGCTTGATTGCACCGGGAGCATTCGCTTGACACAGAATCCTTACTGTAGTTAAGTCTCGGGAATGATTGTCCGGTACGATGAATACAGCCCCAACATAGCTCTTCAGGGGTTTTGAAGCAGTTTCTTGAGCGATCGCGTAGTTAAATACCGCTGTTTTTGTTGCACGAATAGAATATTCATAATCTTTTGTTTTACTTGGAATACTTAGACCGAGTTTCGGCAGAGAAGCAACAAAAGTATTATTTTCTAAATAGTAAGCTTCTTGTCCTCTGTTTATAGAGACGATATAGATTTCTCCTTGCGATCTCTTGTTATTGGCTGTGTTGGCACAATTCAAAAAAATAGGCAAAGCCATAACTGCCAAAACACCAAAAATTATTATAAGAATCAGAATTCCAATGTAGAAGGCTATACCTTCATTTTTATGTTTTTTAAATAAAAAGTGTAACCACTTAGCTCGGAAATAGATGCTCATCATCTTCACTTTTGTCAAGTAAATAAACCCAATATACTTTTTTGTGTTTTGCATACACGCAAAGCACAAAAAGCTTTAATAAGTATTCACTGGTAGAATGAGAAGTTCCTGAAAAGGTTAGATTTGGGATTGCTTAAGTGTCAATTCCCAATCTAACCTTTCTTCCGAGTTAGCCTTAAGGCGAATAACGGTAGATTTCTGTGGTGTTGGAGCCGCAAGCAACTGCGCCATTTTGATAAGCTGGCTCTACAGGTTTGATTGCGCCAGGGGAATCCGCTTGGCACAAAATTGTTACTGTTGTCTCACGGTTAGCAGCTTTAGATTTGACCTCAGTAGCTGGTATTACAAACACAGCCCCAACGTAACTGTTATTTCCTTTACTTTGGGATATCCCGTAACTAAAGGCAGCCGAAGAAGTGGCACGGGTTGAATATTCGTAGTCGTCACCCTGCTTTTGAAGGCGGATTCCTAACTTATTAAAGTCGTTAGCAAAGGACTTTTTTTCAGAAAAATGGGCTTCTTGAGCTAAGTTAATTGACTCAATATTTTCTTCCACTGCTGATTGCTTAACTGGGCCACATTTCAACATAGGGGGAAACCCGAGTGCGAAAGCAATGGGATTACCTACCAATACCAAACTCCCTATCGTTATTACACCCGTTGCGAAAAAGAGTATGTTTCTTCGCTGTTTGAGGGAATCTTGCCAATTGTAAAGAGACGATGAATCTGTTTGTGTAGACGCCGCAAATTTACGGATTGGTTCGGTTTTAAAAAGATGTTGTTTGGTTTTGGCTGTGGTCTTTCCCAAGGTTCGTTCCTTTTAATTTTTCTGTTGTATTGTTGCGCCCTTCTAAACCAATTGTTTGGTCTGAAACTGTTTTAACTCACTGGGTGCGATCGCGCCATACTCGGTAATCACTGCTGAAATTAATTCAGCGGGAGTGACATCAAATGCTGGATTGTAAAACTCCACGCCAGCAGGAGTAAGAAGCGTATCGCCAACTTGGTAGATTTCCGAAGCGTGGCGCTCTTCAATCGGAATTTTGCTGCCAGAAGACAACTCAAAATCAATCGTAGAGAGGGGTGCGGCAACAAAGAAAGGAACATTGTGAGCCTTGGCAACCAGTGCAAGACTGTAAGTGCCAATTTTATTAGCAGTGTCACCATTTGCGGCTATCCTGTCAGCACCGACAACGACTGCATCAATTAAACCCTGTTTCATACAGTGAGCTGCCATACTATCGGTAATCACCGTAACTGGAATGCCTTCTTGGACGCATTCCCAAGAAGTCAGCTTCGCACCTTGCAAGCGGGGACGAGTTTCATCAGCATAGACTCGCTCCAGACGCCCATCTCGCCACGCAGAACGAACAACGCCCAAGGCAGTTCCATAGCCAGCAGTTGCCAAGGCTCCAGCGTTGCAGTGAGTCAGAATAACCAGTTTATGAGGATTGGAGGGTAAAGCTTTTAAACCGTGATCGCCGATTGCCTGACAAGTTTGCAAGTCTTCTGCATTAATCGTTTTAGCAGTGGTGAGTAAAATGGATTTAATTTCTTCTACCGTTCCGAGAGACTCATAGGCAGTTCGCAACATCCGCGCGATCGCCCAAAATAAATTAACCGCAGTTGGACGAGTTTGCCGTAACATCTCGGCAATTTGCTCCAACTTGGTCAAAAATTCCTCGCGCTTGTCTGTCTGAATCTCTCTTGCCCCCAGGTACATCCCATAGGCAGCCGCAACACCGATAGCCGGTGCCCCCCGGACAATCATCGTTTTAATCGCCTGCGCCATATCTTCGCAACAGCTGATTTCGACAAACGTGTACTCGGTAGGCAGGCGGTTTTGGTCGATGAGCAAAACGCGGTCTTCGTTCCAAATAACCGGAAAAACTTGAGTTTTGGTAGACATATTGGCGGTGAGTTGCTAGTTATCAATATGATAGTTTCTAACAACTTAGCCGATATTTACCCGACTAACTGCTTTTTTACCTCGTGCTTTCTCCCGAAAACTTAGGGTGATTTTGCCTTAACGCAAAAGAACACCAAGGAAAGCTCAGACTACACCCAAAGCGCAACCGATATCATTGCGTACCTCTGCGTTAGCGAAGCGGCGCGACAGCGCTTACCTGTGCGTACCTTTGCGTTAAAAAAACCTACCTTTAACTCATCACTGCTGACAGCTGAGGACTAAAAGATTTCCTCACTCGCTCGGCAATTTGAGACGGTGTCAGACCCAGTTCCGCCATCGACTGTTCTGGCGTAGCATGATCCACTAATACATCAGGCACGCCAAGTCGCGTTATCGGCACCATCAGATGATTATCCAGCAAGCTTTCCGCCACAGCCGAACCAAAGCCGCCAATGATGCAGCCTTCTTCCAGCGTCACCACCCGACCAATCTGCTGAGCCAGAGGCAAAATTAACTCAGTATCCAGCGGCTTAGCAAAACGAGCATTAACAACAGTCGCTTCAATCCCATGCTCGCTCAAAATTTCTGCTGCCTGCATGGCGGGATAGACCATCGAGCCATAACCCAGGATTAAAACATCATCGCCTTGGCGCAAAATTTCTGCTTTGCCGATGGGTAGTTCTTCCCAGCCTTCTTCCATCAGGGGAACCCCGTAACCATTGCCGCGAGGATAGCGCATGGCAATCGGACCATCGGTGTAGTTAACACCAGTCACGATCATCTGCTGCAATTCAGCTTCATCTTTGGGTGCCATTAGCACCATGTTCGGGAGACAGCGCAGATAGGCGATATCGTACATCCCTTGGTGCGTGGGGCCGTCAGCACCGACAATTCCGGCGCGGTCAAGACAGAAGAATACGGGTAATTTTTGAATGCAGACATCGTGAACGATTTGGTCGTAGCCACGTTGCAGAAAAGTAGAGTAAATCGCGACAACGGGTCGCATCTCTTCACAAGCCAAACCGGCAGCTAAAGTGACAGCGTGTTGTTCGGCAATGCCAACATCAATGTATTGCTTGGGCAGTTTGCTGGCGAGTTTGTCTAAACCCGTGCCAGTCGCCATTGCTGCTGTGATGCCGACAATTTTGGGATTATTCTCCGCGAGTTTAACCAGCGTGTGGGAAAAAACTTTGGCGTAAGAGGGAGGCTTGGGTTTGCTGGAGGGAACCGCTTTACCAGTAGCCAGGTTAAAGGGGGATTGTGCGTGGTAGCCGACTTGGTCTTTCTCCGCTATTTCGTAGCCTTTCCCTTTCACAGTTGCTACGTGAACCAGGACTGGCCCCTGCATTTTGTGGGCTTGTTTGAAGGTGGCAATCAGTTCCTCTAAATTATGACCATCCACTGGTCCCATATAAGTAAAGCCGAGTTCTTCAAATACCGCCCCTACCTTCGGAACTGCCAAACGCTTCATCCCTTCTTTCACCCGTTCCAGTTCTGGGGTCAGGGATTCACCGACAAAGGGAATATGCTTGAATTGCTCCTCAAGATTATCTGTAATAAACTGCATCGGCGGACTGAGACGCATTTTGTTCAGATAGCGAGGAATCGCGCCGACGTTGGGCGAAATTGACATTTCGTTATCGTTCAGCACCACCAGCAGGTTAGTTTTGGGCAAGTGTCCGGCATGGTTAATCGCTTCCAACGCCATACCGCCTGTGAGCGCCCCATCGCCAATTACCGCCACGACTTTGAAGTTCTCACCTTTAAGGTCTCGCGCCATCGCCATACCCAAAGCCGATGAAATACTGGTGGAAGCATGACCGGCACCAAAGTGATCGAATTTACTTTCACATCGCTTGAGATAACCGGCGATGCCATCTTTTTGGCGCAGTGTGTGGAAGCGGTGATACCGCCCGGTGAGCAGCTTGTGCGGATAGGCTTGGTGCCCAACATCCCAGGTCACTTTATCGCGGTCTAAGTCTAGCGTTTGATACAAAGCGATTGTCAGTTCTACGACCCCCAATCCCGGTCCCAAATGACCGCCGCTGGTGGCTACAGTTTGGAGATGCTTTTCCCGAATTTGACGGGCAATTTGCTGAAGTTGACGAATTGATAGACCGTGCAACTGGTTGGGATGAGTAATTTCACTCAAATGCATTCCAGATTTCCCTATAAGCTTAAGGATCGGATTTTAGTTATCTCTTTAAACTGTAATGGATTTGGGGGAACGAACCGAATGATTACGGTAGACAAGGCGGGTTTAGTCTGCCTAACCGTTAGAGACACGGAAGCCCCCTCGCTGTTACCCGGATTGTTAGCGGGATGCACAATATCCGATGAAATCCGTAAATTACAAAAATTCTGGATGTAGAGACCAATGCTTAACTTTTATCAATTAGAACAGCAAATCGAAGAACAGATGAAAGCCTCCGCTATCCCAGGTGTGGCGCTTTCGGTTGTCCAAAATCAGGAAGTCATCTATGCCAGGGGTTTTGGTGTCACTAGCGTGGAAGATGGCTCAATCCCTGTAACTCCGCAAACTCTGTTTCGGATTGGTTCTGTCACCAAGCCGCTCACTGGTACTGCGGTGATGCGGCTGGTTGAGACTGGTAAGCTTGACCTCGATCGACCCATTACAGATTACATTGATTGGTTCGCCTTCAGCGAGGAGGGAGCTGCTGAACGCATCACCCTACGGATGCTGATGACGCATACATCTGGACTCCCTACGGATGCCCAAAACTATGGTCGGCGCGATCCAGAGGGACTTGAGGCTTACGTCCGAGACCAGATCCCGAAGTACCCGATTATTGCACCTCCCGGCAAGCTGTATTCCTATAGCAATCCCGGCATTATGGTGGTTGGTTATATTGCTGAGGCTGTCAGCGGTAAGCCCTTTACACAACTGATGCAAGAGTTAGTTTTCGACCCTTTGGAGATGCAACGCACGACATTCGATCCGACGGTGGCGATGACTTATCCGATTGCTCAATCGCACGACCAAAATGAGGATGGGACGTTAAGGGTGGATCGCCGTTTTGCTGATAATACAGCTGGCTATCCGGCGGGATTTATCATTTCCACGGTGCTGGATTTGGCAAACTTTGCGATGATGCACATGAACGAGGGTTGTTTTCGCGATCGCCAGATCCTCTCACCCCAGTCGGTTGCCCAAATGCAAACACTTCATGCAGACTGGTATACGGCGGAAGGGGCGGGATATGGACTGACTTTCATGGTTGATCCCTACAAGGGGATACGTCGAATCGGACACAATGGTGCAATTAGCAGCTTTGGTAGCTGGTTCCTCATGGTTCCGGAGGCTGATGTTGCAGTTTCGCTGGTGTTCAACCGTCGCGCCCCTGACTTCGCTGCTTACAAAATCGTCAACCGAATCTTTGACGAACTCCTGAATCTGCCAAAGCAGGCACCGAAGCCGCAAGCGATCGCGCCCGATACCGCGTTATGGTCGCAGTATACAGGATTATATTTGGGACCTCAGACGGGTTTGCTCAAGATTCAGGTGGTGGATGGTCAGCTGATGCTTGAATTAAACGAGCAGGTAATGCCTTTACAGGCGCTCAAAAAAGACCTTTATTTTGCACAAAAGCCAGATAGCCAAGATAAAATTCCTGTCGGTTTTATCCTCGAAGCAACAGAACCGACACGGTATATTATGGTCAACTCTTCACCCTGCGAACGCATCGAACTCGATGCTTCGTTTGTGCCGGATTTCTCGGCTTGGGCATCTTATGCGGGCAGCTACACGTCATATCTAGATACGCTGACTATCCATGTTGAGGCAGATCGCGTGTTCCTCCACACCAAAATGTTCAACCAAGATGTGCCCTGCATCCTGATAGATAACACCCACTTTGCTTGCAAATTCGGTCTAATTGAAGTGCAAGTTGCGGAGGATGGCGTTGCGCGATCGCTTAACTTAGGAAATTATTTCATCTTTACCCGCTGTTAAATCATCCCAATTGCTCTGTTGATTTCAGCCAAAACAATAGTTGCGTCATCTGGCAATTCTCTAGTTCAATCCACACTTCTGTAAAGATAACGACCGAATCTGCTATAAGATTTGGTCAGTAGCAAAGAGTTGAGAACCAATCCGAGTGACTCATGCAATCGGGGAAAACCTAGGCGGGTAGCTGCGTTTGAGATGGCGGAAATTTTTCAAGTTGGCAGCCAGGTAATTCAGGCACATGAGATTCCGTCTTTGTTGAGCCGTTATCAGTTGCTGCCCCAGTTTTTGCAAGGGATTATTATTGACGAAGCGATCGCGCTCTATTCTTGCACAGATATAGAGCGTCAATTGGCTGTAGAGCAGTTTGCCGCGCAACACCAACTCACCTCCCCAGAAACGCGAAAAGCTTGGGCGGTATCCCAAGGCATAACCTTAGAACAACTGGAAGACTTAGCTGTACGACCCTTGCTGCTAGAGAAGTTTAAGATGGCTACTTGGAGTTCAAAGGTCGAGTCTTATTTTATCGCTCGCAAAGCGAGTCTCGACCAGGTAGTGTGTTCCTTAATTCGTACCAAAGATATGGGAATTGCCCAGGAAGTCTACTTTAGAATTCAGGAAGGAGAGCAATCTTTCGCAGAGTTAGCTAGAGAATATTCCCAAGGAACAGAAGCTCACACTGGGGGAGTCATTGGCCCGGTAAGTTTGAGTGCTTTGCATCCAGCGATCGCAAAAATGCTATCCATTAGTCAGCCGGGACAGTTATGGCCTCCTACTCGTCTGGAAGAGTGGTATGCAATCGTTCGACTTGAAAAGTTCTTGCCAGCACAGCTAGATGAACAAATGCGCCGTCGATTGATTGACGAAATGTTTAATAACTGGCTCAAAGAGCGGATGCAACAAGTCGGTTTATTACAGTTTATCGAGTCTTCAGTCTCGGATTCAGCATGACTTTAAAGGCAAAGTTGATGTAAATTGATTGCCCCCCAATTTAGCGGGGGTTGGGGGATCAAAACGGGACTTGCAAGTTCAAGAAGACTTGTATATACACGGTAGCTGTGGACGGGGAGCGGTAGCAGGGTGGTTTCATTTATTAAAAGAAAATTCTGTAACGTTGATTTTGGTTGGCGGTAGGGGCTTTTTGATTGCCATATCCCTACAAAATGTCGCAATGCCTCGAAATTTTCTAAGGATTGTATGAAACCACCGTGCAGTAGACGGGGCGGGGTCTCCCTGCCCGACTTTAAGGTAGCCCCGCAGCAGGGTTCGCCCTCCCAAGATAGAGGGTGGTTGCCGACAAGTATTAGCCCACATTTTGCCGCTCTCAGTATATCTACAGAGATAGCGATTTCTTAGTACCAGGATGGTTTATGAAGATTGCGTGAATTTACGGCAACTTCATCCCAGCTTAATTTATACTTAGAATTAATTATCAGGGTTTGTTAACATCAACTGAATATCTTTAGGGTGGTGCTATTTAGGCTAAGGAAAGTTTGAAATCCTGCCCTTGGCACTGAGATAAGTGCTGATGATGTTGGCTACAAACAACCAATTTTCTGGAGAGATAGATTTTGCCAAAGTATCTGTTTTACTACAAGTAGGTTAGCTCAATTTGACCTGCCGAGGGAAAGAGTAATCTCTGTGAAGAAACAGTAGTATGGCGATCGCTCCTGAAAATTGGAATTTAGCGATCGCCATACTACTCCCACTTGACTTCACAGTTCTAGACAACCATTGAAAATGAAAAGAGACTTATATGGCTCCGACAACGCTTGCTGCTGGTGACATCGCCATTATCGGTTTCAATTTTGACGATCCCGATCAATTTGCCTTTGTTTTGCTAAAAGATATTGCTTCTGGAACTGCAATTCACTTTACAAATAAAGGTTGGCAAAGCAGCAACGAATTTAGAAAGGGTGAAGGAACCCTGACTTGGACAGCAAATAGAAACTACTCGGTTGGCGAAATTGTCAATCCGGGTGTTGGTTCAATGAAACTTTCAAGTGATGGAGATCAAATCCTTGCCTACCAGGGTTTGGCAACAGCTCCCACTTTTATTTATGCATTTAATAGTAACGATTCGGCATGGGCAGAGAATGCGACCAGTAACAATAACTCTGCATTACCGCCAGGATTAACAAACGGGTTAACGGCGGTATCTATCCCAGAAATTGATAACGCAACTTATAACATTACTAACGGCACTTTCGGAACTAGAGCAGAGTTACTTGCAAAAATCAGCAACCCAGCGAATTGGATGGGCAATAATACCCAACGGTTGACGATGCCCAGTAGTGCATTTACAGTGACAAATACTGGCAGCGAAATAACAGAATCCCTTAGTTTGACGGTTGACTCCGCTACCTTCTCAGAAGCTGCGGGTGCAGGTGCTGCCACTGGAACTGTTACCCGAACCGGAGACTTATCAAAGTCACTCACGATTAACTTACTCAGCAGCGACACCAGCGAAGCTACCGTTGCGACAACTGTAACCATTCCAGCAAATCAGGCATCAGCAACCTTCGCAATTGATGCGGTGAACGATCCGTTTGTAGAGGGTTCTCAGACAGTGACATTAACAGCTTCTGCAACCCAATATATTAGCGGCACAATTACCGTAACCGTAACTGACGACGAACTAGAAGCTGGTAATCTTCGCATCCACGATATTCAAGGTGCTAGCCATACATCGCCGTTGGTGGGTCAGTTGGTTTCCAAAGTCCCTGGTATCGTCACCGCAGTAAAGTCAAATGGATTTTATCTGCAAGATCCCAATCCGGACACGAATGATGCTACCTCCGAGGGGATTTTCGTCCTCACTTGGATAACCCCCAAAGTCAGTGTTGGGGACTCCATTCTGGTTAGCGGGATTGTTGATGAATTCATTCCTAGCGGTTCTGATAGCAGCAGTCTCTCTACAACTCAAATTATTGTGGGGAATGCAGGGATTGCAACAATTTCCAAGGGCAATCCTTTACCTAATAGCACTATTTTGGGTGAGGGCGGACGCACGATTCCGACTCAAGTGATTGATGATGATGGATTAGGTATATTCAACCCGACGCAAGACGGCATTGACTTCTACGAAAGCCTAGAAGGAATGCGGGTGCAGGTGAATAATGCGGTAGCGGTAGGGCCTACCAATGATTTTGGTGAAATTCCCGTCCTGGCTGACAATGGTGTGAATGCTAGCACCCGAACGGACAGGGGCGGTATTGTAGTTCAGCCGGGGGATTTTAACCCAGAACGGATTATTATCGACGATGCCATTATTAACGGTGAACCTCAAGTAAATGTGGGCAACACCTTCACTGGTTCCATCACTGGCGTCATCGACTACAGCTTTGGCAATTATAAGCTTCTCAATACTGCACCTTTACCTAACGTCATTTCTGGAAATTTAGCACGGGAAACAACTGCATTAACAGGAAGTGCTGACCAGTTGACGGTTGCTAGTTTTAACGTCGAGAATCTCAATCCTGCTGATGATAACGCTAAATTTAGCAGCCTTGCGAATATTGTTATCAATAACCTCAAATTACCAGACATTATTAGCTTGGAGGAAATCCAAGACAACAATGGTGCCACAAATGATAGTGTCGTTGATGCTAACCAAACTTACCAAACCCTAATAGATGCGATCGCATCTTTGGGTGGTGCAACTTACCAGTACCGTCAAATTAACCCGGTAGACGACCAAGATGGCGGTCAACCGGGGGGGAATATCCGCGTCGGCTTCCTCTTCAACCCGAATCGCGTTGAGTTTGTAGACCGTCCTGGCGGCACCTCCACGACTAACACCACCGTAAATAGCGGAACAGATGGCCCAGAACTTTCCGCTAGTCCGGGTCGCATTATTGACACTAACCTTTCTAATGGTGACGCCTTTGCCAACAGTCGCAAGCCTTTGGTTGGGGAGTTTCTCTTCAAGGGCAACCAAGTATTTGTTATCGGCAACCACTTCAACTCCAAAGGTGGCGATCAACCTCTTTTCGGAAGTTCTCAACCGCCAATACTCACTTCAGAAGCGCAACGTCTACAGCAGGCCGCTACCGTTAATAACTTTGTCGATAGCCTACTGGCAATTGACCCCAATGCCAATGTCATAGTACTGGGGGATTTTAATGATTTTCAGTTCTCGAAGCCGTTAGAAGTATTGAAAGGAAACGACCTCACGAACCTGATTGATACTTTGCCGAAAAACGAACAATATTCTTACATTTTTGAAGGGAATTCTCAAGCACTTGACCACATCTTGGTCAGTAAAAATCTCAACACAACGGCAGAAATCGATGTAGTACATCTCAATGCCGAGTTTGCAACTCAAGATAGCGACCACGATCCGCTAGTCGCCCGTTTTACCTTACCAATCAATGGCAGCGCAAGTTCTAATACCTTGGTTGGCAATAATAGTAATAATCGCATTGATGGGAAAGCGGGGAACGATACCCTGATCGGACTGCAAGGAGATGATATCCTCACCGGCGGTGGTGACCAAGATATTTTTGTGATTCGCAGTGGCGATGGCACCGACACGATTACAGATTTTGGTAGCGTAGGAACGGGAAATCATCCATCCGCAGAAATGATTTCCAAAGTCGATACCCTCAAATTTGAAGGTACTGGTTTAATTGCCAGCAATCTACTTTTAACTCAAACGGGTAACGATCTAGCGATCGCATTCGATGGCGTTGATAACACGAAGGTTATCTTGAAAAATTTTACCCTCCAAGATTTCAATAACCTCCAACAATCTACAGGTGCGTCGGTAGACATCGGCAATATTCTCTTTAACGGACAAACGCAGATTCAGAAAAGCTTTGAAATTGCTAACGCTAACGAGGAGCTCAAACAGATTTTCAACAAAAATACCGTCGCTTTCCTTAACGATTTGGATAACAACACCCAAGGTTTTGATGCTTCTAACGATGTTATTAACGGTCAAGGTGGCAATGATACGTTAGAAGGATTGGGTGGCGATGACTTGCTGCGTGGCGGGATTGGCAAGGACACTCTATTAGGTGGAGAAGGAAACGATTACCTCGCCGGTGGCGACGGTGATGACTGGCTTAATGGTGGGATTGGTCAAAATACACTCTTCGGCGGTAATGGTAGCGATCGCTTTGTTGTATCGAATAACAGCGGCACAAACACGATTCTTGACTTCACGGATACTCAAGACCTCATCGTATTCTCCGATGGTTTGAAGTTGGAGTATCTAACGATTACCCAAGGTACAGGTGCGAATGCAAACGATACTTTAATCGGTCTTGCGAACACAGGGGAACTATTAGCAACACTTACTGGAGTGCAAGCAAACACCCTGACCAGCGATGATTTCACCACGATCTAGTTAAGTGAAAATCAATTGGTAATCGTCTGTTGACCGTAATCGGACATCGTTCTGGTTAGGGTTTACGGACCTAAACCTCTATAAGAAAAAATTATATAAAGCAGAGATAAAGTCACAATGAATTTTTTATAAAGTTTTTGTCAAAATTTTTTCATCTTCCTAAAGTAGTAAACAATTAAAGTGTCAAATAAGTACAGAAAGAATTGAAATGTGCTAAAGACTACACTATAACTTTTCCAAGCAATGCAATTTTGAGATTGTTTGCATTTGTCCTCGCTCGATACACCTTTATCAACAAAATGTCCTCTCTAGCCAGATATTTGCAGGAATTTCGATAATTGAGGCTAAAAACGCTAGTTTATCAAAATTTCTGGAAACTATATGACAGCATCTACTGAGATTAATTCAGTTCACCAGCTATTGGCGACCTGAATATCTACAAACTGACGGCTTTCTCTACGTTATTGAGCGACACGCTGGCGATCGCTCTGGTGTCTCTACTCATCTCAACCATTGATATTTACACCCAAACCTCATCATGCAAGACTTTTGGAATCATTCCTCCTCAAATCAAAAACCAAACCAAGCTGGTCAGGGCATTGCTGGTGAAAACTCTTCAGTGGTAGAGACTTCTTCCACCCAGCGAGTACAAAAGATAGTCTTCATTGACTCTACAGTTGAGAATTACCAGAGTCTCGCTGCTGGTGTGGAACCGGAAACGGAAGTATTTATCCTGAACCCAATGCAGGATGGAGTAGCGCAGATCGCACAAGTGCTAGCAGAACGCACCGACATCGCCAGCGTTCACATAGTTTCCCACGGCACACAAGGCACTTTGCAACTGGGGTCAACCCGACTGAATTCAAGCAACCTAGAAGCATACACTAGCCAGTTACAGCAGTGGGCAAATGCTTTAACCCCTGATGCTGACATCCTTCTCTACGGTTGCGATGTAGCAGCAGGGGAAGTCGGTGCAGCTTTTGTGCAACAACTCAGTCAGCTAACAGGTGCTGACATTGCCGCTTCGGTTGACTTGACAGGCAGCGCAGCTTTGGGCGGTGACTGGGATTTGGAAGTTGCTACAGGGCAGATAGAAACTTCTCTGGTGTTTGGGGGAGCAGCGATCGCAACTTATACTTCAGTCCTGCCAAGCGATCTGTTCATCTCAGAGTATGTTGAAGGTAGCAGCAACAATAAAGCTCTTGAATTTTATAACGGTACTGGGGCAGCAATTAACTTAGCCGCAGCAGGTTACGCCGTAGACTTTTATGCAAACGGTAGCACTAGCCTGACTCTAACTATCAACTTGAGCGGCATAGTAGCAGATAAGGATGTATTTGTTTTAGCACAAGCTAATGCTGCCCTTAGCATTCTGGGTCAAGCCGATCAAACCAACAATTTTAATGGCTGGTACAACGGGGACGATGCGGTTGTGCTGCGTAAGGGTGCAACCATCATTGACTCGATTGGTCAAATTGGCAACGACCCTGGCACAGAATGGGGTAATGGGCTTACCAGTACCCAAAATAATACCCTGCGCCGTAAGAGTAACGTAACAACTGGAGATCCAAGTCCTTTCGATCCATTTGATCCCAGCGTTCAATGGGATGGGTTCGCCCAAGACACCTTCAATGGTTTAGGAAGCCACACGATCGCCAACACCAACATTGCGCCGGCGATTGCTCTCACAGTTGCACCTGTGCCTTACACCGAAAATGCAGCTGCTACCGTCATTAATAGCACCGCCACTGTCACAGATAGCGACTCCCTCAACTTTGACACCGGGAAGCTGACAGTAGATTTTACGGCAGGTGGCACGGCATCCGACCGTTTAGCAATTCGCAACCAAGGTAACGGTGCAGGGCAAATTGGGCTAGATGGCACAATTGTCAAATACGGCGGAGTGCAAATTGGCACCTTCACAGGCGGGACTGGCACCACTCCTCTAGTCGTCACTTTCAACGCCAACGCCATACCCGCCGCCGCTACTGCACTGCTGCAAAACATCACCTATCAGAACGCCTCAGAGAACCCCAGCACCACTCCTCGCACCGTCCGCTTTGTCGTTACCGATGGCGATGGTGGCACCAGCACCGCTGTTACTGAAACCATCAACGTTACATCTGTCAACGATGCGCCGATTATTGGTGCTTCAGTAATTCAATACGATGGTTCGTTAAATACCACGCCCGACACTCAAGGATTTACATACATTCCCGTTGGTAGTGCAACGCAAAGTGCTTCCGGTGGCGCAACTACCTTGGATACCACTGCCGACTCAGGCACTTATGCGGGCTATTCTCCTAACAGCGTGCCGAACCTGGATCGCACTACTGGTTACACCGTCAGCTTCACTGCCCAAGTTCTCTCAGAAGATCATACGACGAGCGGCACCGCTGATAAAAACGGCGATGGCATTGCTGATAGAGCTGGTTTCAGCATCATAGTTCTCAGCAGCGACAAAAAAGGCATCGAATTAGGATTCTGGGATAACGAAATCTGGGCGCAGGAAGATGGCACAACTCAGACAGATCCAAGTACAAATCCTTCTGCCAGCAACAACCAACTTCTGTTTACCCATGCTGAAGGCGCTACCTTCAACACTACTGCGGGTTTAATTCCCTACCAGCTGACAGTTCTTGGCGATACTTACACTCTCTCAACAGGTGGCACCACCATCCTTAGCGGTAAGCTGCGGGATTACACTGCTTGGGTGGGGGTGGGGCCTATCGATCCCTATGAAACCCCTAACTTCATTTTCTTTGGGGATGGTACTACCTCTGCCAGCGCCAAAGTAAAGTTATCAGATGTCTCAATTACAACTAACAGCAGCTTTGCACCCCAAACAGTTGCTGAAGATACCGATTTATCGATCGCAGGAGTTAGCGTATTTGACGTGGATGCGGGAAATACTGCTATCACCGTCACTCTAGAAGTCAACAATGGTGCTTTGACAGTCAACTCTACTGGGTTAACAGTCAATGGCAACGGCACGGGAACTGTCACCCTGACAGGCAGTCAAAGCAAGATTAACGCTAACTTAGCCGCCACAAACGGACTGCTATACAAAGGCAAGCAAGACTTTAATGGTAGCGACACGCTCAAGATTACAGCTAACGATGGTGCGGCGACTAGCAATATCAAGACGATACCGATTTCCGTCACCCCAGCCAACGATGCCCCGGTATTAAATAATACTGGGAGTCCGGCACTAACAGCGATTAACGAAGATGTTGCCCTTGCCAGTAACAATGGGACTTTGGTTTCTGAAATTATTGCTAGCGGTGCTGGTGGCAACCCCATCACCGATGCAGATGCAGGTGCAGTAGAAGGAATTGCTGTAATTGGGGTGGATAATACCAACGGCACTTGGGAATATTCTACTGATGGCGGAAGTAGCTGGAATAAGTTTGTGGTGTCTGCTGCGGCTGCTACCGTACTAAAAGATACAACAAGCGATCTCATCCGTTTTCTCCCTAATGCCGATTTTAACGGTACTGTCACTTCAGGCATTACCTTCCGCGCTTGGGATGCTTCTGACGGACTCACTAGCGGTAAAACTGGAGTAAATCCTGGGGCGGGTGGCGGCGCATCTTCCTTCAGCATTGATGCTGAAACAGTCAGTATTATTATTAACCCAGTAAACGATGCCCCCAGTTTCACACTTGGTGGCAATCAAAGTATCGCAGCTGGGGCAGGGGCGCAAACTGTCACTGGCTGGGCGAGTGGGTTTAATCCGGGTGCTGCCAACGAATCAAGTCAAAGCATCGACAACTACATCGTCAACGTCACTAGCAACCCTGGTATCTTCGCCTCTGCACCAAAAATTGACCCGCTGACAGGTAATCTTACTTATACTCCTGCTGCAACAATTGCGACAGCTACTACAGCCACAGTTGCAGTCCAAGTTAAGGACAATGGTGGCACTGCTAACGGTGGTATCGATACCTCAGTATTGCAAACCTTTCAAATTACCGTCAATTCTGGAACACCGACAGTTAGCATCCAGGCGATAGATGCTGATGCAGCAGAAGCAGGCGCAAATACTGGAACTTACCAGATTACCCGGACTGGCAACACAACGGGCGATTTGACAGTGAATCTTGCTGTTGATGGTAGCAGCCCTGCGATCGCAAGCGACTACAATCTCAGTAGCGGCGGTTTGTCCGTGGTGATTCCAAATGGGCAGAGTTTTGTCAATGTTACTCTTACTGCTGTTGATGATACTTTGCCAGAGTTAGCCGAAACGCTGCGGCTAAACTTGGCGACGGGTGCGGGTTACACCATTGATGCTGCTAAGAACAATGCTACGGTAGCGATCGCATCCAACGACACGATTCAATACGCGATTACTACTGCTTCCCTAACTTTAAAGGAAGGTGAGACTGGTAAGCAAACCGTTACCTTTACTGTCACGCGCAGCAGCGGAATTGGTGTAGCCAGTACCGTTGATTATGGAATTGGTGGAACCGCAACCAATGGCATTGACTACAACAACATACTGGTTACAGGTGGGACAACTGCCCTTTCCGACACGCTTAGCTTTGGAGTTGGCGAAACAACCAAAACAATCAACCTAGATGTTTTGGGTGACACAATATTTGAGCAAGATGAAACCATCAATGTCACCCTGAGTAAACCGAACCTAACACTTGCCCCCGCAAGTTCGACGATTACTACAGGTACAGCACAGGTAACGGTTATCAACGACGATGCCAAACCCACCGTCTCCATCACACCAGCCACCGTTACTCAAAGCGAAGGTAATGGTGTCACCGCCTACACCTACACGGTCAGTCTCTCCAACCCCAGCGACCAGCCGATTACGGTCAACTACAGCACCAACGACGGCACCGCCACCACCACCGATGGCGACTACACCGACAACGATGGTATCCTTACCTTCAATCCCGGTGAACCCTTAACCAAAACCATCACCGTTAACGTCAAGGGTGACAACAAGTTTGAGAAAGATGAAACCTTCAGCGTCAATCTCAACAGTGCGACCAACGCCACCGTTAACCCAGAGGCGAACGCCAGTACCGCCATCATCACCAACGACGATTCTCAACCCATCGTCTCTATCGCACCAGCCACCGTTACTCAAAGCGAAGGCAATACTGGCACCACCGCCTACACCTTCACCGTGTCCCTTTCCAACCCCAGCGACCAGCCAATTACGGTCAACTACAGTACCAACGACGGCACCGCCGCCACAACCGACGGCGACTACACCGACAACGACGGCATCCTTACCTTTAATCCGGGCGACCCCTTAACAAAAACCATCACGGTTAACGCCACGGGTGACAACAAGTTTGAGAAAGATGAAACCTTCAGCGTCAAACTCAACAGTGCTACCAACGCCAATCTAGGCAACACTACTGCCACAGGCATCATCAAAAACGATGACACCCCTGGATTCACTATTTCCCCGATCAGCGGCAACACCACCGAAGCTGGAGGTACTGCCACATTTACAGTTAAACTCAACAGCCAACCCACCGCTAATGTCACCCTTGGCTTAACCAGTTCCGACACCACCGAAGGTACCGTCTCTAGCCCCAGCCTCACCTTCACAGCCAATAACTGGAATATTGCTCAAACCGTTACGGTCAAAGGAGTTGATGATGCACTGGTTGATGGCAATATCGCCTACAACATCATCACCGCCCCAAGCGTCAGTACCGACCTTAACTACAACAAACTCAATCCTGTTGATGTCGCTGTCACCAACATCGACAACGACGCCGCCGGATTTACCATCACCCCAATTAGCGGCAACACCACCGAAGCCGGAGGCGCTGCCAACTTTACCGTCAAACTCAATAGTCAACCTACAGCTAACGTCACCCTTGGTTTAGGAAGTTCCGATCCGACAGAAGGCAGCGTTTCCAGCCCATCGCTGACCTTTACTTCAAATAATTGGAATATTGCTCAAACCATTACGGTGAAAGGAGTTGACGATGTACTTGTCGATGGAAATATCGCCTACAGCATCGTTACTGCCCCTGCTATTAGCACCGACGCCAAATACAACGGACTGAACCCGCAAGATGTTGCTGTTGTCAACATTGACAACGACACTGCACCCCTCAATGTCATTAACGGCACTTGGCTTTCTGAAACCTTGGTGGGAACCTCTTTAGACGACCGGATCAATGGTTTTGGCGGTCATGACACGATTGTAGGGGGACTGGGAAAAGACCGGATTTACGGCGATGACGGCAACGATACCCTGATTGGCGACCTCAACAATAATCTCTTGACTGGGGGTTCGATAGGTATGGATGACATCATCTACGGCGGTACAGGTAGCGATCGCATCAACGGTTGTGGTGGCAATGATTATCTGTACGGTGAGTCCGGACATGACCAAATCTGGGGAGATGGGGGCGATGACCGACTCTACGGAGGTTTGGGGAATGACATCCTCACCGGAGGTCTAGGGCGCGATATCTTCGCCGTTGCCAAAGGGGAAGACACTGACACCATCCGCGACTTCCAGATTGGTCAAGACTACATAGGGTTAGGCGGGGGTTTGAAATTGAACCAGTTGTCGATTATTCAGCAAGGAAGCAATACCAGTATTATTGACAATTCCAACAACCAGACTCTGGCAATATTGGCTGGGGTGAATGCTGCTACGTTTATGAGTAATGCAGCTTCTACTTTTGTAAGTATCTAGTATGAGGAAGCAGCTTTAATTAATATTTAAAGCTGCTGATTTGGCAACTATTGACAATGAGTTGCTGTGGATATGAGCCTGAAGCCAGAACAGAATCTAATAGAGAAAATGCTTCTAAGAACATCAACACCGTACATCTACACAATTTGGCTGCTGTTAGGAACGCTAACTTCAACTGCTACCGCCCAAACACCTAATTTAAAACCCAATCCATCAAGCTCGACAACAGACTTTACAGGCGTTACAATCCTCCAGCTACCTGATGGCATTCCTGAATTAAATAACGATACTGTAGACTCATCCTTTGGCGATACCCTTGATGTAGCAAAACACCCACCAGGGGCGTTGGAACCCGCAGCCTTAAGCTTCGAGGACCAGAAGTCTTTAGCCAAACCGTCTTTTTACACGCTAAAACAAGGGCGTTTTCTTGCCCAAATATCTAATGTAAAAACTGCACTCCCCACACCAGAATCTAGTCCCAAAACCGTACCTTCCCCAGAGACATTGGAGGTTGAGATTTCTCAACCTTTAGCAGAAGTAAAAACACCTCCTCGGACTTTGCGCGAAGCAGGGTTACTCCAAGAAATACTAACCCCAGAAAACGCCGATCCTACAGAAGAGATTAGCGCTGCCACTAAACAAACAGCACCATCAGATCGAGTTCGTTCTCAACGATTTCTGCCCCGGATCGGCGCTGAATTTACCACTGGTTCTGGTGTGGGTTATGAAAGTTCTTTTGGTAGCATTGGAGGCTTTGTTCCCCTATGGCAAAACTCAGACAACCTCACCTTCTTAGAAGGTCGATTGCTGTTGTTAACGGAAGATTCTCATATAAGCAGCAATATTGTTTTAGGACATCGCTTTTATAGTGCCAAAGATAACCGGATCTTGGGCGGCTATGTCGCCTTCGATACCCGCGACACGGGTAATAGCAACTTTAATCAACTGGGTGCTGGGTTTGAAAGCTTAGGAGAAAACTGGGATATTCGCGCGAATGCTTACATTCCGGTTGGAGATACCCGCCAACTGACCCAAGAGAGGGTTTTTTCTACAGGTTTATCGTTTTCAGACCCTTTCTTTCAGGGTAATTTCTTGGGTCAAACTAGAAATCAACAACTTCAACGCGATCGCAATTTTGAAGCAGCGATGGCAGGATTTGATGTTGAAGCTGGCGTGAAAATCGCCCAGCTAGGTCAAACCGGCGACCTCCGAGGTTATGCCGGACTGTATTATTATGATGCCCCAGGCAGTTCGGAGATTTTAGGCTGGCGGACTCGGTTAGAAGCCCGTCCTACTGACACTTTCAGGCTGGGACTATTGCTCTCAAATGATGCCACTTTTGGCACGAATTTAGTGCTGAGTGTGGGGGCGAATTTTCCCGGAACTCGTCCGAGAGGGATACGAACAGAAGATCGGGTTCTGGCGCGTCTGGGGGAATCTGTGACCCGAAACGCGAATATCGTAGTCGATGAACAATCCGAATCTGAGTCTTTCAGCGTGCAGGATACGGTATTTGTCACGAATCCCGCGACGGGTCAACCGTGGAGATTTCGGCACGTCAATTTGGGAATTGGAACCGGGAACGGCACGTTCGAGAATCCGACTGCAACGGTTGCAGAAGCTTTGGCTGTGGCTCAATCCAATGATATTGTCTACGTGCAACCAGGGACAAATCCTGGGGTTCCTGCTTTCAAGATTCCCGACCAAGTGCAGGTGCTTTCAACTGGCCCTGTGCAGCGTATAGATACCGTGGAACTCGGCAATTTACAATTACCCTTGTCTAATGCGGGGGTATTGGCAGACGTGACAGGAACAGTCACGATGGGGAACACGACAACCCTTTCGGGTTTTGCCATTAGCACAACTACTGGTTCTGGCATCGCTGGAAGCAACATCAGCAATGCAATTATTCGAGACAACGTGATCGCGAATTCTGCCAGTGAGGGCATCTTACTTGAGAACGTGACTGGCCAGATACTAATTCAAGACAATGCGATCGCAAATTCTGCTTTGGAAGGCTTTTCCCTCAGCAATAATCAGGGGCAAGTTAACCTAATTCTTGTCAAAAACACGATCGCCAACAATGGTGCTTTAGCTAACGAAGGGGACGGCATCAATCTTGAACTTCGCAATACTGCAACTGGAACCTTTAATATCTCAGAGAATACGATTACTGGCAGTAACAGCTTCGGGAGCATCGCCGACGGAGTCGAGGTAAAACTGTTCGAGAGTGCTTCCGGAACCTTTACTCTGACTAATAACCAAATAACTGCAAATCAATTTAGTGGCATTAATATTGAACTTGAATCCAATACTTTGGGGACATTTGAGATTGCCAACAGCACAATCTCAGGCAATCAATTTGATGGAATTTCTATCAAGCTAAACGATAGCGCGACTGGAACGTTTAATATCACTAATACTCAAATTTCTAAGAACGGGTTTTATGGGATTGGGATACTTCTCTCAAATAACACCTCTGGAACCTTCAACATTACCAATAGCACCATTGCTGAAAATCAAGATAATGGAGTGAATATCGCACTTTCCGATACAGCGATAGGAACAGTCAATATTTCTAACAATCAGCAAATTTCCAAAAATGGATTTTACGGAATTTTTACCAGCATCAATGGAAACGCCCAACTTCAATTCCTCAGTGAATCAAATCAAATTATAGATAATGCTTTTACCGGGCTTTCCCTCAACAGCTACGATACTGCTAAAATCTTTGCCGGAGTCCGGCTTAACACCATAACAGGCAGCGCAATCGGCGATCTCGAAGCAATAACCAGCGGTTCTGGCGATACAATTTGTCTCCAACCCCGCAATAATACGATTGGAAACTTTTTCTTAAATGACAGTTTTGGAGGAGCGATCCAGATAGAAACGGGAACGCTGTCTACAAATAATATTTCTACCAGTGACCTCAGCAATTGGTCTGGAACCACTGTACCGGCTGGAACTTGTGGTTTCCCTTAGTCGGTAAATGATACCAGTTCACTTTTGTGGAATTACACATTAGATCCTCCAACCCCCTTTTCAGGTGAGATTCGAGCCATAAAGTGAATTGGTATTTGTTTGCTTCCAAGCTTTGAACTCGCTTTAGCAGCGAACTAGGTAGCGGCTCCATCTCATCTATAGCAATCCTCAATGATTCGTGAATCCGAGTCCACTGAGTTCTCTAACAAGTCGGAGAGCTAAACCACTGTATTTGCAAGCAGATGATTTGGGGCAAATTTTTGTATATGTAAATACAAAATTACTTTACATAAGATAATACCTCAGATAGGTATATCGAGCAGCCATAACTACATCCTGGGAAGAGGAATTCGTACATCTGGCTTTCTAAGATGATCCCAGGCAAAAATAATAGGAGTAGTTTATGACCGAGCAACCAGATCAACAAGTTAATAACTTACCTTCAGAAGTACAAGCACTGCCTGAGGCAGCTCAGCAGATTTTCCAGGCTGCATTTAAGAGTGCCCAAGAAGACGGGATGGACGAAGAATCTGCCCGCAAAGTTGCGTGGAATACCATCAAAAGCGAATACCGTCAAGGTGAAAATGGCGAGTGGGAGCGGACTCCTGAAATGATAAACGAAGACAATTCAAATCCCGTAACCCGCGCTGCGGTTCAGTCTGGCGGCAATTAAACGCTTTTAAGTAGCAATCGTTTAGATTGATTGACAATAGAAGGCGGTCTGTGCAAGTCACAGACCGCCTTCTGCCTATAGGTCTACGTTTAACTGAATTTGCCGTAAAATGAACCGTTTCAAGTGCAGCGAACGATATATAGATAAATACCCTCAGATAGAACCTCACCCCTAGCCCCTCTCCCTCTGGGTTCACAAGGTAGGGTTACACCAGAGTGCATTCAATAAAGAATTTCCATCGTGGCGTCTGAAAGCAAATTGTTCGCGTCGCCAGTTGACTAAAGCAACTGCGCCCAAAAGATAAATTTGAATAAATTATGATAATTTATGGTTGTAGCTAGCTCAACCTTGCTAATTGTCTCAACTCCATGGTTGATCAATTAACCAGGTAAAAAAATAAAAGGAGGTAGAACATAATGAAAAAAACATTCAATAACCTATTGTTAACAGGTCTTGTAGTGTTTTCAATGGCGCTGGTCAGTGGTTGTGGTGGAGGCGAAAACTCTACTACTTCTCAGGCTTCTCCTTCCCCAAAATCTCCTACATCCCAGACTGCAACTACCTCTAAACCGACTTCTTCTCAACTGAAGTTTGAAAAATCTTTTTTGGTCAGAAAAACTCCCGATAAAAAAGTTGTGCCGGTTAATGATGGAGTTTATAAAAGGGGAGAAGATGTTCAGCTAGTCTTGCTCAATGTTGGCAAATTTAAGAAAGGTCAGGATGGGAAAAACTGGCTAGATATGGATATGGAAGTTAAAAATGCCAAGGGCGAAGTTATTTTGGTGAAAAAGAGCTTAATTGGAGAAAAAGGACATACAGCTTTAAAAGATGATGTAGCAGCCTCTCCCAATGGCACTGTTAATACAACTCCTAAAATTCAACCGGGAACTTACCAAATTCAGCTAACGATTTATGACAAGGTGGGTGGTGGTAGGGTAACAGAAACTAAAGCTTTTACTTTGAAATAAGGGCGGCGCAAACAAAAATCATCTACTGGATACGATACGGTAGATGATTTGTAATTCCCTTTAACACATTGCACCCCTCCCTGCCTGCGGGGAGGGGTGCCGGAGCCTCAGAAAATGGCAGGGAGGGGTTGGGAACGGTAGAAAATCAGACAAATTTTATCCCTAATTAAAGTTTGCACTTATACAAGCAAATTCATCTAAAGGATAACGCTAGTTATTTTTGAAATAGCCGAGTTTCCAAATTGGAGATTAAACCCAAAAATTCAAGCTTCGATGTTTTATCCCTGCTTGATAAACGCGCCCTCATTTTCGGATGAATAGCGGATATTGGCTTCTTTGAAACGCCGCAAAGCTTCAGCTAAGCGATCGCATTCGGCAATCAAACTCACCCGCACATACCCCTCGCCACCCAAACCAAAGGCATTTCCGGGAGTCACGACCACGCCCGTCTGCTGCAAGACAGAGAGGGCAAAATCCGTTGAGGTCATCCCTACCGGACACGGAACCCACAGGTACATGGTGGCTTTTGGCTTGGGAACTGTCCAACCCAACTCAGCAAATCCCTCGATCAGAAAATCGCGGCGACGGCGATAGCGATCGCAGACCTGATTTACATAAACATCTGGAAGCTGTAAGGCGGTTTCGGCGGCAGATTGCAAGGCGGCAAAGATGCCATAATCCAGATTAGTCTTGAGTGTCCGCAACCCTTGAATGATGTGTTGGTTGCCTACGACAAAGCCGACGCGCCAGCCTGCCATGTTGTAAGTTTTAGACAGGGTATGAAACTCGACGCCGATTTCCTTCGCCCCTGGAATTTCTAACAAGCTGGTTGGTTGATAACCATCAAAAGCTAATTCTGCGTAGCACAAATCATGTACGAGTAAGATTTCGTGCTTCTTGGCAAAAGCAACGATATCTTTGAAGAACTCGCGGGGTGCGGTTGCGCCAGTAGGATTGCTGGGATAGTTGAAATAGAGAATCTTTGCTTGTTGGGCTACATCATCGGGAATGTCACCGAGATCGATCAACCAGTCATTTTCGGGTTTGAGAATCAGCGGGTGAATTTTGCCCCCAGCGATCGCTGGCCCGCGAAAATGTGGGGGATAAGAGGGACTGGGTACCAGAATCACATCGCCTGGGTTGATATAGGCAAAGGCGAGGTGAGTCAGCCCTTCCTTGGAACCGAGTAGCGGCAAGGCTTCGCTATCTGGATCGAGGTCAACATTATAGCGACGCCCGTACCAATTAGTGATGGCGCGGCGGAAGCTGAGAGTCCCTTCAAAGGGGGGATAGCCGTGATTTGTTGGATTTTGCAACGCTGCGATCGCAGCGTCTATCACTGGCTGAGGTGCTGGGCCATCTGGATTCCCCATTCCCAAGTCAATTAAATCCAGCCCTTGTTCGCGTGCCCTGGCTTTCAGTTCATCCAGACGGGCAAATACATAAGGGGGCAGTGATTGCAGGCGTTCCGCTGGGCTAATCCAATCTAACGTCATTGGTTAAGGCAGGAAAGTTGGCAAGGAAAGCAGGTTGGCAGGCAGGATTGCAGGTTGGAGATTGGCAGGTTGATTAAAACTTTCAACTTTTGAGATTCTTCAACCTTCAATGCGTTTAAACCTGCAATTTTTGAAATTCAAACATCATTATGATTCGCCGCTGAGGTCAGCCCCAGATTTGGACGCCCTACCTCAACGGGTGCGGTTGTGGACACCATTGCCGCCATCAGCTGTTCGGCCACCACCCGGAAGGGTAGCCGGTGGATATCCGAGTTAGGGGCACAGGCAATTTCAGCGGCTTGCCGAAATTCTCCCAGTGTAATATTTCCCAAGCCCAAATCATCCAAAGTTTGAGGCAGTCCAATTTCGGCGTAAAACTTCAATAACTGTTGCCTTGCGGTTGCTGCGAGTTGGTTGCTTTGCAGCATTTCTTCTAACCGTAACTGGACGAGAATGCCATAGGCGACTTTCTCACCATGTATGGCACCGTGGGCAGCAGGGATATGGGTCAACCCATTGTGGACGGCGTGGGCGGCGACGGTACGGCACTGGGCACCACCTAAACCACCAATGACCCCGGCAAGTAAAACTGAGGCATCTACGACTTCTCGCCAAACTTCACTGCCCGGTTCTTTCAGCGCTGCTGCGGCTTTTTGGAAGAGAATATCCCGTAGCACTCGCGCTTGTTGCACGGCGGCGATCATCAAAGTTTGGTCGGAGTGACCGCTGCTGACAGAAGCTTCGTACCACTTCGCCAAGGCGTCGCCAATCCCAGCAATTAAGGTGCGTTGCGGTGCAGTCTGGATTAACTCGTAATCCAGCACTAGCAAATCCGGGCACCGATCGAGGCTGACATCATAGAGAAATGCCCCTTCGTCGGAATAGACGTTAGAAAGGGCTGTCCAAGCAGCGCAGGTCGCCCCTGAGGTGGGAATTGTGACGACTGGCAACTGGCATTGATGAGCCAGGAGTTTTGCGGTATCTAATGCTTTGCCACCGCCGATGCCAATAATTACGTCGGCTTGATGGTCGGTGACAGCTTTCCGCAGAGATTCGAGCGATCGCGTACTGCAATCTGGACTGTAAGATGCCTGGGCAATGTCTGTCTTTTGCTGTTTTAGGGCAAGCTGCAATCGGGGTAGCGTGACGGACAGCGTGCGATCGCCCCCGACAACCAAGGGACGCCGCCCAAAAGTCGCGATCGCGTCTCCCGCTTGTTCCAGCGCCCTCTGACCGCGCAGCACCCGACCGGGAGCCACCATCAGCGGAAATAACGAAGGAGCGGTTTGAGTAGACAACTCTGGTAAGGATTGATTGGGCATAGAATCAACCATTCTAGTTTAAAGAAGGGAATTGCTCAATACTGCTTATGAAAGAATTTATAACAAATTTCTCTAATAACTTTACTTTAGTAATTGAGGGAGGCAGCAGCCTATTTAACACTCGTTTCTAGGCACTCGTTTCTAGGCTCCGCCTCGCTTTGACTCTGAAAGACCCAATGTAGAGAAAATAGAGAAAGATCCGTAATTACGCGGTAGACTTTGGCAATTGTGCCAGGTTTTCTGGGAAGACTTGGATGTTAAGCTGTTCATCATCCCGGATGGCTAGCGATCGCTTCACCTCACCCAAGTAAAGCGGTTTAGAAGCGCCAGGGGAGGGATGAATAACGGTACGTACCCGAATGGTCAGTAAATTGTCTTTGGCCCGACCTAAACGACCATAAGAGTACAAATCGCTAGCAGCTTGACGCATCGTTGCATCTAATTGGGCGTTGGAAATCGTCGGCGGTACGGAAATCACCGTTTGCGCCCCGCCGGTGTCATAAACCAACTTATAGCGAACCGAACCTGGAACTGCTGTATGGGTAAGCGGTACCAAACTCAAAGAAAATAAACCGGCTGTTAGCACACCCATAAATCCAGTGCTACCCACCAGCCGAAACCGAATACCCCATCGGAAAATAAACCCCAGCACGGTTACAACTGCACTGGCGATGGTAAGAACCGCCGACCATTTGGCTAGTTCTAGAAAAAAAGTAGTCGTTAACATGGCAACTTAAGCGTCTTCCTTTTCATTACTGACGAACCCATTTGGCTGATTGCCATTGGGTGATTCTAAGGCAGCTTTTAAAGTATGCCAGGTGAGGTTAGCACATTTGATCCGAACTGGAAACTGAGAAACGCCTTGCATCACGTTCAGCTTGCGTTGCTCTTTGGGGAACTCGGCTTCCCCTTTCATCATGTTTTGGAAGCGTTCCACCATTTCCAGCGCTACATCTACTTGCTTTCCCCGCAAAGCATCCGCCATCAAGTCAGCAGAAGCCATTGCGATCGCGCAGCCTTCTCCTTCAAATTTCACATCTTCTATGACGTCGCCTGCTGCATTCATCTGCAATGTCAGCTCAATGGTATCGCCACAAGAAGGATTGTGCCCTCTCTGAGACCGATGCACGGGATTGGTTTGACCCTTGTGCCGTGGCTTCTTGTAGTGTTCTAAAATGACCTGTTGATAAAGGTCGCGTAGATTGCCCAAAGTCATGGCGAGATTGATAAGACGATATTCATCCATCTCGATCCTATCAGTGTCGCTTGATTTCCGGAGGGCTGAAAGCCGAGCATTGACTTCCTAACGCTGAATTTAGATAAAATTTCTAGCCGCGCAGTTCAGGCTAGAGTGCCCTTATAGCCTGCAATCGTTTGGCTATTGGCACTCTTGATAAAGTAGTCTTCAAGCCAGTTTGGCAAGGGCAGCTTCATAACTTTCCTCAATATCAAACATTTCCTCAAGCTGCGCTACTTCAAAAAGTGTTTTGACTGGAGATTGCAAGTTACAAATTACAACATGGCACTGCTGTTTCCGGGCTGCTTTGAGTCCTGCCACTAAAGAAAATAGTCCCGAACTATCCACCCCGTTGATATGGGTCATATCTAGCACGCATAAAGCTGGAGCATCCAGTACGACGTTGTTCACAATCCATTGCTGTAAGAAAGCGCCATTACAGCGATTTAGAACCCCTTGTGGCTGAATCACAATTCGGGAGCTGGCTTTCAGGTTTTTTTGAACTTCAGTAAATTCACAGCAAGACTTTTGCCGCTTAATTACTGAGGAAAAAATCAATTCAGGAAGAAGTATGGTCGATTGCCAAAACTTGATAAGTCTAGAAACACCCATAGTTGTGGCTGAGGTAGACTAATTGGTTCTTTACAAAGATTAGTCCTCAGCTCAGTAATTTTTCGTATGAAGTTGATGAAGACAGCACAAGTTACGTAAAGGTAATGCAAAGTTTCGCCTTGCCCTTACGATCGGTCAGTCAGTAATATTGTCAGGGCTTACGCAGATATCTCCCTAAATCCCTGCGAAGAGAGCGCATCCCTAACGCAAGTAAAAAGGGGGCGTGATTACTGTGCTTCCCCAATGAGGGTAAAAGCTGCCCAGTTGAGTGGCTCTGGATGTTGTTTCATCGTCGCTAGCATTGCGAAGCGCAATGCCTGGGCTTTATTCGGGTTTTTTTGCACAGTTCGGTAAAACTCTGTCATGAGAAGGGTCGTCGGCTCGTCAGGAACCGCCCACAGGGATACGATCGCGCTGGGTACTCCCGATGAAATGAGCGATCGCGACAAACCGATGACGCCATCGCCGGTGATTTTGCCGCGTCCCGTGTGACAAGCACTCAACACTACAAGTTCAGCATTTAGCTTCAGGTCAAAAATTTCTCCAGCAGTGAGGAATCCATTATCGTTCTTGGATGGAGCCAGAGCGATCGCGCCAGGAATGCCTAATTCTTGAATATCATCCAGTAAGCCGTGCGTCGCTAGATGAATTACCCGCGCCTGGGGCATCTGTTGCACAATCTCAACTTTGGTTGCTTTGTCACCCACAATCGCTTGAGTGTTCAAGAGTTTAGCAATCGTCAGCGCTTCCCGTTCGGCACCCGGTAACGGTGCTAGTGGCTGAGGCGTTTGTCCAGCTTTAGTAGTAGGCATCTTGGGCATCGTCGGATTGCCCACCACTAGGACGTTTTTACTATCTAGAGATGTTCTATGCAACTCTTCTACACGTTGCTGTTGTTGCTGAGTGAGGTCTAGCACCTCAATTGCTGGAGCAGTTAGGATTGTGTGTTGCTCGATTAAGTATTTGCCATTCGGAGCTTTTAGCGCCGGGAAAGGCAACAAAAATAGCCCACCTTGCGGGATAAATATTACGTGGGAATTTGCGTCTTTCGGCAGAAAATCAGCAATTGGCTCAATCAACACTTGATGAAGTTGCGCTCTAGCAGCTTCTCCTTTTTGAATATTAGGACCGTATAAAATACGACTGTTAGCTAGCAACTTTTCAAAAGAATTATCTTGCTGTCGCAGCGGTTTCAAGTCAACTCGGCGAAAGGCAACTTTACCTGTAGGCTGAACGACCCAAATAAAGAGTTCTGATGCCTGACCTCTGAGTTTACCCTGAACTTTGAATTCTTCTTCTGGGACAATTGAATATTCAACTAGCGTGGCATTTTGTTCTTTGGCAATTTTTTTAATTTGGGCGATGGTCGGAGGATTTAAATTAGTTTGACGTGCCGAAGCTTCAGGAGATAATCGTTGTTGCAGTAACTCTACAAACGCACGGGCACGTCCCCTTTCGGAAATTTCCAGAGCCGAATCTTCTTTGTTCTGGGCAATCAGGATTTGTTGCAATAGGTTGTAAGTCAGAACTTGCGTATCAAAAACTGAAACATTGTGAATATCGTTTAATCCCGGTCGCAGAGATTCCATAACCTCAACAGCATCGCGGAGGTTTTTCTCAGCTTCTGGGAGTTTGCCGGAAGCAAATAGCGTATGTCCCAGGTTATTGAGAGCCGCCCCCTCTCCTCGTTTGTCACCCAGCGATCGCGCAATTTCTAAACTCTTCTGATGATGTTCAACCGCTTTGGAGTAGTCGCCCAAATCCTCATAAGCAATTCCTAAATTTCCGAGTGACTTGTGCTGTAACTCGCGATTGCTAATTTCTTTTGCGATCGCAAAACTCTGCTGATAATAATCGAGAGCCTTAGTAAATTCGCCCTGAACATGATAAGCAGATCCGAGATTGGCTAGGGTGCTTCCTTGTCCTTCCCGATCGCTAATTTGCCGCGCGATCGCTAAACTCTGTTCGTAAGATTGAACGGCTTGCTGAGACTTGCCCAAATTAGCGTAAATCGCTCCCAGATTTCCTAATGCTCTCCCTTCTGCTAAGGAATCTTTAATTTCTCGCGCAATCGTTAAACTCTGTTGATAAGACTGAATTGCTTTGTCATATTCACCCAAAGCTTCGTAAGTATTGCCTAAATTGGCTGAAACCTGACCTTCTCCCTGACGGTCTTTGGTTTCCTGCATAATGGTCAAAGCTTGCTGATGAGATGCGATCGCGCTTGCATAGTTGCCTACGGCTTTGTAAGCAATTCCCAGATTTGAAAGTGCTTGTGCTTTAGCTGTAGGATTGCCATTTCCTGCTTCCATCGTCAAGAATGGCTCTAAGAGCGCGATCGCATCCTTATAGTTTTCCTGAACCAGAGAAGCCGCACCCAGAACACCTCTGGCAGCGACTTCCCCCGGAACGTCTTTGAGTTCCTGGTAGATTTTTAATGCCTGTTGCCAAGACTGGACAGCAGGTGCAACCTGATTCGGTTGATACTGTTCAAAGCCTTGCTGTAACAGTTGATCTGCCGTCACTTTGCGGCTATTTTGAGCTGACGCTGATGCGATTGGTGCGGCGGGTTGTTCTTGCAAACAACGCGGATCTCGTAGTTGCAGGTTTCTCCGTCGCGGATCTTGCAGTTGTGCAGCGCACACAGCAGATGCTTCAGTCGTTGACAATTTTAGCGTTCCATCGCTGTTGCGCGTTACCCGGTTCGCATGACGTGCATCTAAGCTGCTTTTGAGGCTGTTATCAAAGACAAGAATGCGATCGCTCGAATCCGATAATCCCGAATTAGAAGCATCATTCCTCAATGCAATGAGTTGTATATCGGTTGTGAGATTGTCAGATCCATCAGTAGCAGTATTGCTCCCAGTATTTGTGTTTGTGCCATTGTTAGTATTCGTATTAGTGTTCGCGCCAGTATTCGTGTTAGTAACGATATTAGGGCTAGTGCCGGTATTCGTGTTAGAAACGATATTAGGGCTAGTGCTGGTATTCGTGTTGTTGCCAGCATTTGTGTTGGTATTGGTATTGGTGTTGGTGTCAGTATTAGTGGTTGGTTTACTGCTAGGAGTGAATTTTTGATCTGCAAGAGATGTATATATGGTTGAATTTTGTCCGAAGGCTCTAACAATCGCGCCTACAGTACCGCTATGATTAACGGGAATTGGCTTCTTAACGTAACTCTCATTTATTGCGATTGTAAAAGGATTGTCAAGATCAAAATTGTCAAAGCTATCGGCAGGATCATTTGGTACAAATTGCCCACCCGGCTTAATAGTGGTAGTGGGACCAATCGAAAAGCCAAAAGGAGCGTCGTCGCTACCCTGAATATTAATCAACTTATCCTTATCGCCACTACTTATGGATTGACTACCTTTATAGGCGATACTAATAGAAGCGCCCTTACCCCCATCATCAGGGTGAGCGATAATGCTAGCTAGAAACTCCTCTGGTGTAAATATTGGAATTGATGCATCCGGATTCACCGTTTGTCCTTTTGCCTTTAGCACGTTGGTGAGGAAATCCAGCAACTGGGGATTTTGTTTAATGGGAATTTCATATCCAAGCCCTCCAATATTAGAAGCTCCTCTAGCTTGGAAAAAACTAGCAGAATCAATTTCAATACCGCCAGCCCCAGAACGAATAGTTTCGACTACAATATCGCCTGCCGTAGAGGTCAACTTTACATAACCTTCAGGATTATCGGCAGAAAAGTTAATATCAGCGTTATAGGCATTGATATTCCCGGCTATAATACTTGCCCCAGAAATTGCTATATTTCCTCCCCGCGAACCGCCGCCCTGAGATAGGTCAACATTAATATCTTTAAGTTCAATGTTACCCGTAGCAGACATATTAATGGCACCACTTCGAGCTACAATGATGTTAGGGCTGTCAGGGTTATCATCAACGTTTACTATTGGATCTGGATCTAAAGATGAAGTATTGATGTTTCCGGGAACTTTAATGTTTCCTGACGCAAGAAAAGTTACAGAACCACCATTTCCTTTTAAAGATGAAGTATTAATTGCTCCGGTTGTAATATCTACGGCTTCAATCTTTAAATTTCCTCCTTGAGTCTGAATAGTATCTCCTGAATTCATAAAAAATGAACCACCATCGATACCATCAGCATTCGCCTTGAAGGTGACTGTCGATCCAGAAGTAGTAGCAAGATCCAGGCTGTTATCACTTAGGTCTTCGATGGTAATGTCATTCGTCGCTTCTAAAAGAATATTCGCTACGGTCTTAGAGATAGATTCCAGCTTTTCTATAGAAATCGTAAATGTCGCCTCAGGATTTCCATCATCCTTGAAGATTTTTCCGTCATTTAATTCACCGTCATTGTCTCCAGCACCATTGACAATCTTGATGTTTTTTGGATCGATTTCTAAAGTGCCAAAACTACCTTGAGCGGCACTCAGATCGACCGTGCCCTCAAAAGTAAGGCTGTTCTTCCCTGACACCTCGACAAATCCACCGTTACCAAAATTCTTGCCACCACGGGCGCTAATACTCCCAGAAAAACTGGTTTTCTCATCTGCCCAAACGATTGCTCTCCCACCATTGCCATTGTTAATGGCGTCAGCTTTAATCGTTGCGTCCTTACCTACATACGTCTGCGTGGCGTTCAGTACTTTACCCTTACCTTGATAACCGCCGCCAATTAAGGCAGTGCCTCCCTTGCCATCTCCAGAGACATCAATTTGAGCTTGTTCCACTAAGGCAACTTTGTTACCCAGCACTTCCACAGCGCCTCCTGCTGCACCTGGTGCTTTATTTGCCGCATCGAGAGTACCGGAGACAATAGTAGTGCCTGTTTCACCATTTATCTGGATGCCTGAGCCAGTTAATACTACCTGTCCGTTTTTAACGGTTAACCCAGTAGCATTGCCCCCACTTCCGCCAGTCAGCAATTGAGGTAATGTGGGAATCGGCAATGTCCAGTTTTCAGGTTGAGTGTCTGCCGTTGCCAAGGGTTGAATATCCAAACCTAGCAGCAGTCCTTGCTGAGTGATGCGGACGACACTTTCACCAGGGATGGCAGCTACGGTAATGTTACCCCCTGGTGCGGAGAGTTGCCCGGTACTGACGACTGTTCCGCCTAACAAAGTTAAGAAGTTTTGTCCCGGCTGTAAGCTGAGGTTGCCAGCGTTGATAATGGCTCCTGGCTGACTGGTGGCGAAAGCAAAAGCGTTGGGGTTTCCTGTCAGTGCGGCGTAGTTGTTAGAACCTGCTGCATTAAACCAATTTGAGCCGATCCCGATTCCGGTTGCTGTTGTCGCGGTGAAGGAAGCAGGCACGTTGAGGCTGGCTCCTGCGCCGAAGATAATGCCTGAGGGATTCATCAAGAAGAGGTTAGAATTCCCGCCTGTTACCTGAATCAGTCCATTAATAACGGAGGCGTCTCCACCGACAACGCGCCCCAGAATATTCTGAATCTCTGGTTGGGAGAGAAAGTTGGCAATTTGGTTTGAGTTCAGTCCAAATTTCTCAAAGCTGTGGAAAAGATTCGCTCCAGATGGTTGTCCGCCGCTGATGTCGAAGCGATCGCCCTCAAGGACAACATTGGTGCCAGTGCCATCAGTTGCTGGAATAATGGATTGCGCCTGTACCGCTTGGATATTAATCGCTCCTGCCAAAGGAAAAACTACCAGCAACCGACCGATGCTTCTCACCACATTCATAGGATTCTCCCTCAGGATTATCGAATTGTTCAGGACTTAAAATTTTTTGACTGCCAGAATCACGCTTAACATTTAGTCAAGGATTAACTTAATTTAGTTTGCAGCTATTTATTTTTTACTTTCTCTTCTCAGTAATTTCCACAATATTATAAATATTAATTTTAAAAATATCGGCTTATTTACCTATCTTCACTAAATCTTTACCGAATCTTTATAAAAAAAAGTAATTAACTACGAAGAATTACTAATTATAAGTAAAATTTAGATTTTCTCTGGATAGATTTGCAGTTAGCGCCAACTACCAACCCTATTTATGAGTTGATGAGACTTAACTGAAGTTTGCGCTAATAGGTTGAAAATGCAGCGAATAGATGCAAAATTTCTATCGCTAGGAATGTCCCTCTATCAGGGTTTCCCCTGACTTCTGGGAGAGGTAGTAAGAAAAAATAGGTGGCATTCTATGAATATATATCCCTGTGGAAAAGAGGGAAAAACCAAAAAGAGAAACCCTATGAAACTAACAAATTGGATAAAAATATTACCCGCTTTCTTAGCGCTCGCTTTCGTTGTCCCCGCCCAACGAACCCAAGCTCAAACAACGACCGTCGCTGTTCCTCAACCCACACAGACCGTGGTTCCCACACCGACGAAGGATCCCGATGGAACCCCGACTTATGGTGCGGAATATGCTTATGACCAGTACATGAGATTGGGGTATGCAGCAACGCAAAGAAAGGATTATCCTGCCGCTTTGTCTTACTTCCGCTCAGCACTTGCCGAACGCCCAACTGACCGCTATGCCACACTCGCTTATTGGAATATTACAGACTATTTAAAAGGGCAAGATCCCCCGCCAGCAAGTGCCCCAGCAGCAACAAACTATGACAAATACATGAGAGTTGGCTACGAGGCTTCCAAGAAAGGCGATTATCACACCGCGCTGATTAATTTCCAAAGGGCATTAAAGCAGCGTCCGGGCGATTATTATGCTAGCCAAGCACTGCGGAACGTCCAGACCTATGTCAATCGCGGTCAGGGATTATCCCGCAGATAAAAGGCTAAGTTACAAGGTTTCAGGAAGTCTTTTCCAAGGTTCTAACCGTTAAAACTTGCGGCGGCGTGGCGTCTGGGGGATAAATAAAATCGACTTTTACCAGTCGGCGATCGCCCGGTAGCATCTTCAAGGTTATCAAAGGTTCGCCTTGCTGACCGCGCCGTTGAACTAAATGCACGTAACGAATTTGCGGTAAGCCTCGGTCATCAGTGTATTGGATCTGGACGGTGCCCCGGAAAAAAACTTGCTGAGGCGGTGGTTCTAGAAAACGCAGTCCTCCTTGCAAGCGATCCTGTTTGATTGGTGTCTGTATTGCCAAGGTTACAGTCTGGCTGTCGTTTGTATCGTTCATCAGCGGCAAGGTGAGGCTGTATTGCACTCCATAGTTGCCGTGAGCCAAATAAGCGGTATCTGGGTAGCGCACCAACATGGGGGCACTTTGCACTCGTTCGGTGCCGAGAGTGCCGCGAGGAACGGTGCTGAGGCTATAGGAAAACGCTTTTCCTGGTTGGGGAATGCTCAGATTCACTGCACCCGGTCTTTCTACCAGTCTGGCTTTCCACTGAGAACCTTGTGCGACACCAGCAACACGACCGTAGATCAATTGCCCCTTATTGGCTTCAGGAGAGGTCGGAACGCGATCGCGCGGCTGTGCTAAATTACCAGAATTCAGAAGTGTCTGCCATTCTTCGAGCGTCGGTGCGCGTTCGCTCTTATTGGGATTTTGACGCGCATACATCGCTAAACTAGCCATATAGACTTTGGCATTGCTCCGCAACCGCATCAATGTCGAGCGACCATTCAGCGGCGGCGTCAGCGTCTTTACAGGAATCGGATGATTCATCAACATTCGGCTTTCCCCCGGCGGAATCGTCAACTGAGGGGGAAAGTCGGCTTGACGCCGTTCTCGCAAAATCTCATTGCTGACGCGATCGCCAGGGCCAGCATACACAGTACCCAAGGGATTCTCAATGTGGGATGCCATCGGTATAAATGGCGCATCTGGTTGACTGAGATAACTGGCTGCTTGCAAGATATCCACCGTGACGGGTTGCTTACCGGGATTATGCACGATGATTCCCAAGTAGAGAGTCCGTAAGTCTTCCGGCGTCGGTGGCTTAGCAATATGATGGGCAAACACATCAAAACGCCCTTGGAAGGGAAAATTTAAATGAGCCGCCGAGGTGCTTTTTTTGCTGGGGGGAAAGGTTGAAAGTAAAATTCCCTCTGTCTGGACTAATTCCGGGCTGTTGCTATTAAAAACTGGCACATCATCCAGTTTGCCCGGTAAAGCGCGGACTTCCTGCGGTTGCACGACCTCAAGTGGTGGTGCAGGAGGTGCAGGTGTCGGGATCGGATTTGTTTGCGCGAGAAGAAAAAGCGGCAAAAAAGTCAGCATGAAGCGATTTCGGAGTCTCACGGTTAGCACTCACCATTTTCTCCGCTGTCGAATGCGATCGCACCCCTATTCTTCTAACTGAGGCAATTCACGCAGGAAGGAGGGGCTTTCGCAGTCGCTAAATCAGCGATTGGAACCAGAAATCGTCGCCCGTAGGTGTAAGCCTTCCCGAAGGGTATGCGAAAGCCCAGAGAAGATCATGCCTTTATCAATAACATCTCCTCAATTTCTGCAAGAAATTCAAAGGTAATCGTTGTAAATTTATCTGGAAAAAACAGGTTCCATTCGTGGTATCCTTCCTCTACCACTTTTAATTTAGAACCTTTGATTCCTTGTGATAACTCTTGGGCAAATTTTACCGGCGTTAGAACATCGTTTTCTCCCCATAAAATCAAACAAGGGGATTCAACATTTGGTAAAATTGGTCTGATATCTTCTTGTAACGCGATGAATCCCATCTTTATTGTGTTTTCCAGGTTAAATAAGCTGTTATAAAACAAGTTTTTAAAAATAGCACTAACCGGCTGAAGCTTCATTTGCCAAGATTGTGCAGGCATTTCAATTGCCCTTTTCAATACAACTTCCGGTATAGAACCCAGAGGAATCCCTGTACTGTCTACGACGATGAGGCTGCGGACAATCGACGGCATCAAAGCTGCCAATGCTATGGCAATTGCGCCTCCTAGTGAATGTCCAACTACATGAACTTTCTTTAAATTTAACTTTTTTACAAAATTACCGATAACCTTTGCATAGTCATTAGAATTTTGAATTGTTTCAGGTGCGGTTGAGTCCCCTAAACCTGGTAAAACCGGCGCGATTACCTGATAACGCTCAGATAAAATATCTAAGCTTTCTTGATAAGGTTCAACTAATACTCCCCATCCGTGTATAAAAAGTATCGGATCTAAATTTGAGGCAATTCCTCCTTCATAGTAGGAAATACAACAGTTATCAAAATTAACTTGCTTTTCGATGAATTTGCTTTTCACTGAATTGACCTTCAATTTTTTGAGACAGTAAGCACTAATTTAGGCATTTGTCAAAAGTGCCTAAATTAGAGGATGTTACATAACTTAACAATTCTTGCCTAGTTTTCTCGTCTGTCTAAAGTAAGGGCACGGCATTGCCGTGTCCCTACGCTTGGAAATGGGGAAGCGAGGCAAACCCCGCAGCCAATACATCAGGAAATTTTTTAACTAAAGTACAAACCGAATTCCATACAGGACACGCATCAATTCCACTAATGACTTGTCACTTACATTCGCTGAGGTATTTTCTAAAGTTCGCACACTCAGGACTTGCGGCGGCGTCGCATCTGGTGGGTATATCAAATCGACTTGCACCTGGCGGCGACTTGCCGGTGGCATTTTTAGCGTTAGCAGTGGTTCTATTACCTGACCCGTTTGGTGCCACAAATGCACATAGCGCGTCAGGGATTTCCCTTGGTCATCGTTATAGCGCAACCGTACCGTACCTCGGAAAATTGGAAAATGCGGGGGTTTCTGGAAACGCAATCCTCCTTTTGTTAGCCTGTCTTCCTTCAAAGGCGTTTCTAGCGTCAGGGTGACAGTTTGGGGTTGTTTGGTGGAGTTGATTAAGGGCAAACTGAGGTTGTATTCAACTCCGTAGTTCCCATGTGCTTCGTAAGCGGTATCCGGATAGCGCACCAGCATTTTTGCAGTTTGCACTTGACTTGTACCGAGGGTGCCTAACTTGAGGGAACTGATGGGATAAGAGATGGCGTTACCGGGTTGGGGGATGGTGAGATTTTGGGCATTGGGTTTATCCACCAGTTGCGCTTTCCAGGCAGAACCTTCAGAGACTCCTGCTACGCGACTATAGATAAATTGCCCGCTGGTTTGCCCTGGAGGGGAGGGGGCTTTATCTCTGGGTCCGGCTAAAGTGCCTGTATCGAGTAAAGTTTGCCATTCTGCTTGGGTTGGTTTCCGTTCGCTGCCATCTGGATTTTTTTTGGCATACATCGCTAAACTGGCTGCATAAACCTTGCCATTACTCTGCAACCTCATTAGCGTAGACCGACCATTAATAGGCTTTTCTAGATTCCGCACCGGAATCGGATGATTCATCAACAAACGGCTTTGCCCCGGTGGTATCACTAGCTGGGCGGGAAAATCAGCTTGTCGCTTGCCTCGCATGACATCGTTGACTGCGCGATCGCCATGACCGGAATATACGTCTCCGTTGGGATTTTCGACATAAGTCGGCAGTTTGATATAGGGCGCATTCTGCATTAGCTGACTTGCCGCTTGCAATACTTCCACTTTGACGGGTTTTGTACCCGGATTATGCAAGATTACGCCCAGATAAAGCGTCTGCAAATCCTTGGGAGTGTGGCTAAAGTGGTGGGCAAATAAATCAAATCTTCCCTGGAAAGGGAAATTAAGATGAGCCGCTGGCACCTTTTTACCATTTGGGGGAAAAGTAGAAAGTAAAATCCCTTCACTTTTCACCCATTCTGGGCTGTTACTGTTAAACATTGGCACTTTATCCAGTTGTCCGGGTAAAGGCATAACTGGCTGGGGTCGCACAATCTCTTGTGGGGCTGGTTTGGGTGGCGGCGGTGGTGTTTGAGCAAGGGGTAAAAAGGGCAAGAATGGCAACATGGGAAGATTAATATTTAAAAACGATAACGACCTTATCCGGAAAAATCGTCTGACTAGACTTCTTAAGAAGTGTGCCCTCAGACTAAATGGGACGACACAAACAAAGCCTGCCTCCGCAAGCTAAATTCACTGTTAGTTCAGTGTAGGCGGACTTCGTCCGTGAAGCCACAACTTTACTGAGTCGTCCTTGTACGTTCGCTGAGGATGCTAACCAAAGATTTTCCGGATGGGTGCTAAGACATCAAGGACTTTAAGAAAGTGCCAGGTTCTTCAGAATACATAAAAAATCTGCCATGATTCCCGAAGAGTTTTCCGGAGTTAGGATTGGGACGTGAACGAAGATACAGCGGCTGTTAATTTGGCGTTCTTGTAAGTAGTCTAATACTGAGTAATACAGCCCTTCGCAGACAAATTTACCGGCATCATCGCTGATTTCAGTTGCGACTGAGCCTGTTAATAGTTTTTCTAGATTTACCGATGTTTTTAGCAGTGTGGTTCCACAAGCCGCACAGGATTCTACGCTCAATTGAGTCCGAGACTCTGCCATACCGCAGCAGATAATGGCATCCGGCTGTAATTCGTTAATTTTGGCAAAGACGCGATCGCTTGCTTGAGCAACATCAACGGGTAGCTGTCTTAAAAAACTCAATGATAGCGATAAAGCGTCTAGGTTGCCAACTTCCTGTAATAGATCGTCGGAAGCATTAGATTTTTGATGGGGAAGCCAGGTAGTAAATGACGTTAGCAGAATTTTTCGATTCATAAGTAGTCTTGTGGGATGCATGGATTTGCTTAATCTAACCACTTATCTGCCTGACAGCAACAAATGTTTAGGTCGATGCGTCTTTCGTCTAATAGATGCAAATGCAACAGATGTTGAAATGAGGTTGAGGTAGAAAGTGCGACGATTACTTCTTATTTTAGGAGTGGTGCTTCTGGCATCAGGATGTAATTTAGAAAAGGCTGCTCAAACGCAGACTGTCAATCTGAATCAAGAAAAGATTACAAAAGAAGAAAAGGCTTTACTTGAGCGGTTGAAGAAAGATAAATCGCTGAAAGCAATCGAGTGCCCATCTAGAGAGGAATCAACTAATTTTGATGAAAACAATTCAACCAAGTCTTTGCTGAGCTGGGTATTCAAGTTAAAAAAAGGTAATCTTGGGGCAAAAAAAATCTGTATCACCCAAGAGGGAGATCCTGTCACAGAATACATAATCGTTGAAAATGATAAAATAAAGATAGTTTTAGATTCTTCCGAAGATAGATTTGGGACAAGGGATGTAGAAGTATATAATCCCACTCAAATTCATCGGGGATACTTTGAGGAAGATGACAAAAACTCAAAAACTTTCAAAATATCGGAATTACAACTGCCTGAAGGTAAAGAAATATTCATTCAGTATGAATTGCCGAACGGTGAAAAGAGATATTTTTGAAATTTTTAACAAAAGAATGTAAAGTTAAAAGAAGGGAACTAGACACCCAACACAAACAACAAAAGTCAGCAAAGGCGCATATTAATGTCAGTCATTGCAGTCATCGACTACGACATGGGAAATCTGCACTCTGCCTGTAAGGGATTGGAAAAAGCGGGTGCAACCCCTAAAATTACGGATTCACCGGCAGACATTGCACGGGCGGATGCTGTAGTGTTGCCTGGAGTGGGAGCTTTCGATCCGGCGGTGCAACACTTGCGATCGCGCCACCTAGTAGAACCCATCAAAGAAGCGATCGCATCCGGCAAACCTTTCTTAGGGATCTGTCTGGGATTGCAAATTCTATTCGATTCCAGCGAAGAAGGCAAAGAACCCGGTTTAGGCATTATCCCCGGTGTGGTGCGACGATTTCGACCTGAACCTAACTTGACGATTCCCCACATGGGTTGGAATCAACTAGAAATCGCCCAACCGGATGCCCCAATCTGGCGGCAGTTACCGTCTCAGCCTTGGGTTTATTTTGTCCATTCTTACTACGTCGATCCCGTCGATCCTCAAATCCGCGCCGCCACCATCACCCACGGAAGCCAAACGGTGACGGCTGCGATCGCGCGTGATAACTTGATGGCTGTGCAGTTCCACCCGGAAAAATCTTCTACCAGCGGACTGCAAATATTATCCAACTTTGTTGCCCAGGTGCGAACCGAAGTTGCCGCATAGTAAAGTTGCCTTAGCGTAGCGGCACGTCTGACCTAATTATGAGCCTCAGAATCTACGGCAATCGCCTCCTCAAAACTTTACCAGGTCAGGAAACCCGACCCACGCTAGGACGAGTGCGGGAAGCAGTATTTAACATTTGGCAGGGCAACATCAGTGGTTGTCGCTGGCTGGATTTGTGTGCCGGTAGTGGTTCGATGGGCGCAGAGGCATTGTGTCGGGGTGCCAGCTACGTCGTCGGAATTGAACAGTGGAATCGCGCCTGCGCCATTATCCAGGAAAACTGGCAGCAAGTCGCTCAAGACGAGCAAAAATTTCAGGTGTTGCGGGGAGATGTCGTTCAACGATTGAAAACCCTTGGCGGTCAGCAGTTCGACCGGATATACTTTGACCCGCCCTATGCGAGTGAATTATATCAGCCGGTGCTGGAAGCGATCACACAATATCAACTGCTGGCTGAAGGCGGTGAATTCGCAGTGGAACATAGTCCTAACAACTGGACGGTTGAACCCGTTCCCGCACTGGAAATCTGTCGCCAAAAGGTTTACGGCAACACTGCCCTTACCTTCTATTGCCCAGCCAGCATCTGAAAGTTTACAACCATTTAAAAAGGTGGGCTGTGCCCACCTCACTCAGCTGACTCAGGAGGGCGGGAGAACCGCGCCCCTACAGCACTTTTATACTCCTAGTTTGTTGTCGCGCTTTTTCTGCATATAGGCAGCGAAGAATAGTCCCGCGAGGGTGACTAAAATCAAACCAAGCACGATACCAGAAAGCAGGGGTTCTACCACGTCAGTACTCCTTTGTTAACGTTTCTTGCCTGTTTCTCATCCTACAAGCTAGAGCGGAAGAACGGGTGAGCCTGTAGCGACACAATTTCAAGGCATCTCCGATTCCAGTAGCAGGCTGGAGAAAACTACGCTTGCCTCGACTCTCTAGAAAATTTAAGCTATGTATATGAATCGAAATCTTTATCGATACACAACCACACATATCGCTATACTCGTTCATTGCATAGCGATCGCTTGCGCCCCGATCAAAAACTGCCCTTACATCTCACTTTCAAAAACCTTTGGATAACCAGCTACCTAAACCTGAAATCCTGATGCAGCGCCTCAGCTTGATGGCATTGGCTGCTTTCCTGGTCATCCTCTTAGCACTTGTTGGGGTTAACCTGTTTCGCGTCTCCGATCCTTATGTCAAGACAGTTTTGACCCTAACGGGCGACTCCGTGAAGGGACACGCGATTTTTCAAATGAACTGTGCGGGATGTCATGGATTGGAAGCACACGGTCGAGTGGGGCCAAGTCTGGAAGCCATCTCTAAGCGCAAGTCTCGCGTAAGAATCATTCACCAAGTCATCAGTGGGGATACACCGCCCATGCCCCAGTTTCAGCCCAGTACCCAAGAAATGGCAGATTTACTGCGTTATTTAGAGGAATTGTAGATGGGAGTAGGGATGGATGATCGGTCATTCATCATCAGCCTAGACCTGACTGAACTGTTGTGCGTAAAATCGGGCATAGCGATCGCCCTTGTGCAGCAATTCTTCATGGGTTCCAGATTCCATAATCTGCCCCTGTTCCACAACCAGAATTCGATCAGCGCGGCGCACTGTGGCAAGGCGGTGGGCGATGATAAAAACAGTCCGGTCTTTCATGATCCGTTCTAAGGCTTCCTGCACCAAGGCTTCTGATTCCGAATCCAGGGCGGAGGTTGCTTCATCCAGGATGAGGATTCGAGGATTCAGCAAAACAGCACGCGCGATCGCAATTCTCTGCTTCTGCCCCCCCGATAAATTGACCCCTCTCTCCCCCACCCAGGTATGATAACCCTGTGTAAATTGGGTAATGAACTGGTGGGCGTTGGCAATCTCTGCCGCCACCTGCACGTCCTTGAGGTCAAACTGCGCTTGTCCAAAAGCAATATTTTGAGCAATCGTCCCAGAAAATAGAATCGTTTCCTGCGGGACAATCCCAATTTGCCGCCGCAGACTCCGCAGCGTCACATCCTGAATATTAGTCCCGTCAATCAAAATTTCACCCGCTTGGGTGTCATAAAATCGGGGAAGAAGATTTACCAAAGTCGTTTTACCCGCACCCGACGCCCCCACTAAGGCAATCATTTCTCCGGAGTGTGCCAGCAAATTCAAATTTTGCAGCACCGGAGTTCCTCCTTGCCCCGACTTAGAAAGAGGTTGCACTCCTTCTTTGTCATCCTCTGAGAAGGTAGGACTTGGAGAATTTAGTGCCGGATAGGCAAAGGTAACGTTACAGTATTCCACCTTACCCGTGACCGCCGGAAGCTCAACGGCACCCGGCTTTTCCACCACGGTTGGCTGAATCGCCATCAGTTCAAAAATCCGATCGACCGATGCCTGACCCTGTTTAAATTCGTTGTAATTGCTAGTGAGATGGGCAATCGGGTCAATCAGTAACGCCACTGCTGCGATATAGCTAACAAATTCTGCCCCAGTCAGATTATTAATCGAAATTTGCCAGCCACCGAGGAAAAACAGCAGTAAAACGCTCATCGCGTACAAAAATCCAACCACAGGATTCTGAATCGCCTTTAGCCGTTCAGTTGCATACTTCGCTTTCCGGTTTTCTTCAGCTTCCTGGGCAAAACGGGCAATTTCATAATCTTGGGCGGCGAAAGCTTGTACTAGACGAATTCCGCTAAACACCTCTGTCAGCAACGCCGATAAATTAGAGACGCGATTTTGGCTGCGGCGAGAAAACTTCAGCATCTGTTCGCCAAACCAGCCAATTAAAACGCCCATCAGCGGTGCGACGATAAACGTTGCCAATGTCAGCTGCCAGTTGAGATAAATCATGTAGCCCAGTACGACGATTAGCTGCAACACGCAGGGAATAAAGTCATGGAAAACTTTATTGACGACTTCCCCAACTCGGTCAATATCCTCGGTGAGACGGTAAGTTAAATCGCCGGTTTGTGCAGTTTCAAAGTAGCCAAAGTTGAGACGATGTAGGTGAGTATAAACTTGCTTGCGTAAGTTAAAGGCAACGAAAAGGGCGGCTTTCGCCATCAGCGAATCCTGTCCATACATCAGGATTTTCTGCACGAGAAAAACGACTGCCAGCACTCCTGCTAACTGGGCAAGTGCTGCCATATCGCCTTGTCCAATGAAATTGGCGATTTTGCCTGCAAGTGCCGCCTGGACGGGCCAGAATACTGTAACCCCTAACGTGCAAGCGAAAGCTTGCGCGATGGTTTTCCACTGAGGGCGGATGTATGGCAGTAGATGCCAGTAACTAGAGCGCGTTTTCAAACCTTAACGTCCTGTAATAATCGTCTCCTTTGTCTGACGCTACCAGTTTTCGGTTGTTTCTGAGCAATTATTCTTGGGTGTATTTTAGGGATAGGAAGCGATCGCTTCCCCCGTTCGCAAGGAAAACAAGGGCAATCCCGCTTTCTGTCTGCTAGCGGAGAGGGTTCCATTTCAGCTTGTGTGTATCGACGAGGTGGACGAAGTTGCGATCGCTCAATGGCAGCACCAACAATGTCAGTAGTCAGACACATTTTTTTATACTTTTTCGTTGCCAAACATCCTGTTTTGTGCTTTCTCCATCAAGTCAGAAACCACAATCAATACAGTTGCCAAAATTTCAAGAATTGCTAACCCTGAAATCGCTAATACTTTCAGGATTCCAAAAACGAATAACCAAATCAATCCAATAATTTTTGATTCAGTTAATACAATTCTCAAAGCGCGTAAAACTATTCTAGCAATCCTAATTTTTTGACTAAGTTTCAGATCCGCAGGTTGCGGATCTTGTGCTAGCAGATATTTCTTGATTTGTCTTACTATCGTATCTACTTCTGCTTCTGTAATTTCTACATTGCAGTATTGGTGTAACCAAGTAATTCCACAAATTCGCCCCAATAGAAAATCATGATCTCGATAACGTTTGTCAAAAAAACCACCAAATGCACCCAGGAAATCTGATGCGAGTAGTTCTGCGGCGCTTCCTTCTTGCAGAGAAGCTTTAATATTTTTGGGTAGATTATCGTAGATGGGTTGCAGCCTGCTTATTCCATTACTTCTAGAATTAGCAATTTCGCCGATAATTGCTGGAGTAATTGGACGAAGCTTTATGTGCCGATAAGGGATTGCTTCTTCGATAATTTTCTCAATCTGGCTGATATCTCCAAAATTTTTATCTTCAATTGCTTCTATTAATTTTTCCTTTGCTAAGGCTAATTGATTTCGTTTTTGAATTTCTCTTAAGCGGAGCGAGTCATGTTCTGATTTTGGCAGCGTTAAGCCACTCAATCCAACTTCTAGTGTCGAAAATTCCCCTTGGGTTAGGCGTTTTGCACTATTCAAATTTTCTACGGGAACTGGACGGATATACACGTGCAATCGTTCTGTATTAATTGATGGCTGTTGTGCCGTAAATTCCTCCTGAAACTGACTTGAACGCTCCTTTTTGTGTATTTGATTGGAGCGCAAATCATTTTCTAGTTCAATTCCTTTTAAAATAGGTAGACCATCTAGGATGCCTCCATCCGTATACAGAAATACTAAATGTGTATCATCTGCCTTGCTTTCACGTACAGCGCCTAGCCCTTCTTCCTTCAGTTCTTGTCTTTTGGGTGTTTTAAAGTAGTCATCACTGAGGTCTTTAAGATTGATACTACTAATATCAGAATGATCCCAAATGGGTGGAAAAGCAACCGGAAAAGCGCCGGAAGCGCGACCCCCCATTACTGCCTTGGCCCACATCTTATTCATTGTTTCTTGAGGAATTCCTGAATGAAAAAGAAATTGACGAGTCTCTGAACTGGTAATCGTTTCAATTTCTTGTTCCAAATGTCCTTGTGCATCGGTGAGATTGATTTGTTCAAGAAGTCCTTGCAAGTTGGTAAGCGTCATTAAAAGCGCCAGGGGTTTCGTATTTTCTGTAATTTGGGGAGGCTTGATAACAAGTTCGGCAATTTTTTCAATTGCTTCACCAGAAAGAACGCTGAGATTGGTTTTTTCGCGTTTTGTTTGGGGAGTAGATTTAGAGGCTTTAGAACGATGAAAAAGCTTATAAAAACCTTTTCTAAGTGGATTAGAACTCTTTTTATATTTCTCTAGGGTTGCTTCAAAGCTATCGGCAAAACTTTCTATCGTCGCTTGAAATCCATCTTTAAAACTAGATAGCATTACCGAAAAGCTATCGATTTTTTGAATATCGGCTTGTTGAACCCAGGCTTGATACAAAGGGCTTTTATGCTCTTCTTCTGAAAATTTGAGTCGTTGATCGAATTTAAAAGGTGGATCTACCTTTCCTTGAAGTAAGCAGTAGGCGGCGATGACACCAGACATTGCCCCTGCTGAAGATCCAGTAATAATATCAATAATCACTTTCGGTTCAGGCTTGACGGATTCTTTCGTCAATTCATAAAAAACTCCTGCCATATAAGCACCCAATGAAATGCCACCAGAGCAGTTGAGTGTAATCAGTTTGGGAGTTTGTGCAGATTTGGTTTCGGTTTTCATGACAATATACTTGGCGGTGAAAATAACTTGAAGTTTAGTTTAATTCAGCGAAATTCTGTTATGAGGTTCTTGGCATAAGAGTATTGCTTGGAATTCTAGAAAATTGTTTTGCTTGGCAACAGAAGAGATAAAAGCTGGGTTCTGGTTGTACATAGCATTGAGCAAACAAAGTGATATTGCTAAGCTGGCATTTTGAGCTAGCGTCTTGCTTCTCTGGCGACAGCCATTCCTATAAATAGGGGATGCTCTTCTAAGTAGCCGTTCGTTTCTTCGACAACCTCACTATTTTATATGAGCAGAGAATAATTAAAACTTTTTCGGGAAAGAATCACAAGCGTCTCCTCTCCTGTTTGTAACTTGCTGCTGAGGCTACTTCCAGAACTAAGTTAGGATGCTTGAATTAACTGTGTAATTTTGGAAGCTGCGTTGAGTTCTGGATGCTGTTCGTGAAAGTATTACAAATACATCCTCTATCGTGTTACACCTTTTGGTAGAGAACGAAATATTAATATACCAATGGCTGAAGTCATTGTCACATTTGCGTAACCATTTCGTAGCACAAATGCTGGCAGTATCAGTGAATCCAATCTTGGCAAAGGTTTGATGGGTTTTGCTTCTGCTCCACCCATCCTATGAATAATAAAGTTAGTTGGCTGAAGCGCGATCGCTCTCTTGAGCCGAACAATTAAAGGAGTTAGATGAGCGATCGCTACTTTATGAACAATTAAGAAAGATTAAAATTTCTGCTATAGTTTTTGCTACGAAATATTAATTTATGAATTAGTCAATCATGGCACTTTAAAAGAAAGACGTTTAAAATAAAAGAAGGATTACCAATAAAATTCTTCCTGCATTCAAGAACCTCTCCCCAATTATTTTCAGCTTAGCTAGAAATAAAGCTAAAGAAATAAATACTTTTGGCGATTGCTCAGATTGCAATGGCTTCCTCACCAAGAAAAAATAAATTATAGAACTCAAAATTCGGGCAACAGCTTTAGAGAAAGCCTTGTATCTGCCTGAAAAACTCCTGCGCTCAATCGCCGCCCATCGGTAGCGATCGCTAACGATTTTCTAGGGAATTCCTGGCAAAATACAATACACTCACGAATCAAACATCTTTGCAACAACCAATTTATACAGGCTAAATCTATGCAGACATTAAACATTCCTATCAATATTCCCCAGCCGCCGACCTTTGCTTCCATCGAAGATGAACGCCTCCATCGCAAACAACGCCTAGCCGCTGCATTTCGCCTGTTTGCTCGCTTCGGCTTTAGTGAAGGCATCGCCGGACACATCACCGCCCGCGATCCCGAACACCGCGATCGCTTTTGGGTCAATCCCTTCGGGATGCACTTCAGCCTCATCCGAGCCAGCGACCTGCTTCTAGTCAATGAGCAAGGTGAGGTCGTTGAGGGGAATAAGCCTGTCAATCAAGCAGCCTTTGCCATCCACTCCCGCATCCACGCCGCCCGTCCCGACGTTGTAGCAGCCGCACATTCCCATTCAACCTACGGCAAAAGCTGGTCAAGTCTGGGTCGCCTCCTTGATCCTCTTACGCAAGATGCCTGTAGCTTCTACGAAGACCACGGGCTGTTTGATGACTACACGGGCGTCGTTCTCAAACTAGAGGAGGGCAAGCGGATTGCGGAAGCTTTAGGCAACAAAAAAGCCCTCATCCTCCGCAACCACGGGCTTCTCACAGTGGGGCACTCAGTCGATGAAGCTGCCTGGTGGTTTATCACAATGGATCGCTCCTGTCAGGCACAGCTGATGGCAGAGGCAGCGGGTAAACCTGTCCTGATTGACTCCGATATGGCTCGTCTGACGTCTCGCCAAGTGGGGTCGCACCACATGGGGTGGTTTAGTTTTCAACCACTCTACGACATGATTGTGCGTCAACAACCAGATCTGCTGGAGTAAGTGTTTTTAAAAGTGTGGAGTGAGGAAGCTTCTAACAAAGGCTGGATTTACAACCAGCATCTACCGATTGGATTTAAAGAAAAATGAGGGTAGATAAATGACGAAATTAGAGCTACCTAAAGGAAACGATAAAACTTTGAATTCCGACCTAGACTCACCTTTTTCCCAAAAAGATGGCTTATTGGAGTTCAAGGCAGAATTGACCACTCCTGAGTTTTTCAAACGCTGGTCATTTGTCACCAATGTGTATGGTGAACGAGTGCAAGTGGATCACTTTGTCCTGACTTTTCCTGATTTTACACGTCTCAAAAATTACGCTGAAGCTTTGTGTCAATTGGGTGGTCAGATTGTTGAAGGGCCAGGACTCTTTCCCATCGAATTTTGTCCTGAAACTTATGTAATTACCAATGATTTATGGTTGCATTTGTTGACAATATTGATGCCATCGGGGGGGTTGGTGGTTCTAGCTGCGCCCCACGCACCAGACGATCAACTTGACCGATTCCTACATGAGCGGGGAAACACTGGCGTCCACCATATTGCGATTCGCGTAGACGATGTGCAGAGTGCTGGTTTAGTTTGGGAGAAAAAAGGGTTTCATCCATTGTCTAGAGAGCCTCTTAAGGGTGATTCTCTATGCCAATGGTTTTGGCAAAACTCAGCAGGACAAATTATCGAGCTAATTGGTCGTAGTCCTGAAAATCACGCAACTTTTTACTGCCAAAATATAGGGGGTCTTCGGCTCTCGGAAGTCGCAGGGATTAACGCAAAATGAGTATTGATTTAAGTAGCTAGTTGCCGGTGATTGATCCAGAGGCGTTTTAGAATTGATGATGATGCGATCGCTATCTGTTCTGGGATGAAATCAGAGAAAAGCGATCGCTCATTTGCTTCTTGATGCCTAAGTATTAAGATAACAGCGACCTAAGCCCATAATTCCCCTATCCAATCATCCCCTTGTTCCCAATCCCGACAAGGTTCTTCCTGGGGGCCAGAAGGATGAACCGCGCAGACAATTTCGCATTGTCCGTAGTAAAAACGGCATCTTCGACAGGTCTGGAGCGCTTCTATATGAACGGTTTCAATGACTCCACCGGCAGAGGGAATCGTGTCTCGAAGCTCTTGCTGGCAGGAAAAGGTTGGTAGCCACACGCCAATCGAGAGTTGGTCGTTGATTCCCTCCGGTTCGCCGAAAAAGTGGTCGTTGATAGCACCCGGTATGCATTGGCAACCCGTGATTCTGCCTCCGACTTTACTGACAGCTTGACGAATGACTTTAAGAGTACATTTAGCTTCAACCGTAAAATAACCACATATATCAATCCGTTGCGTTCCCGCCGTGGCTACGAGAGTCAGATTGGTGCGAACAAATCCTGCTTGAATAACCAGCAATCTCAAGTGATTATCGAGTTCTTGAAAAACTGGCTCAACCTCCGACATAATTTTGCCTGTTATTTCTTCAGTTAGACCAAGCGCTCTTTGTAACTGCTGCCAAAGTGCCTGTAGCGTCTTCAAAAGCCGCAACAAGAATGAATCTAGCTTTTGATCAACCTGAATTGGATACTCTTTTATAACCTGGAATCCCTTTTCTAAATGGTGAGCAGTTTCTTGAATACTTGTGAGTCCCAACATCGCTGCTCCGCTTTTAATCGAATGAGCAGCACAAAAAAGCTGGTTGATTTCTTCTGCGTCTTTAATCGTGCTTGTTCCGGACAGCAAACCTTGCTCAATTGTCCGGATATATTCTCTTGTTCCTTCAATAAACAAGTGATTGAGGTGATTATTAAGTTCTTCAAAAACTGGCTCAACTTTCGACATCATCTTGTGAGTCAGCTCATCATTCAACCCACAAGACCAAGAAAGCTCCTGCATCAGAGCTTTTAGGGTATCCAAAACCCGTTGTAAGAGTGACTCTAGCTTTTGATCGATCCTAACGGGACAAGCATTGAAGACCTGGAAACATCTTTCTAGGCGGTAAGCCGTTTTCTGAATGCTGAGGAATCCCAGCATTGCTGCACCACCTTTGATACAATGAGCAGCTCGAAAAACCTGATTAATCTTTTCTGGGTCTTCGATAGTGCCTTGTAGATCCAGGAGACCTTGCTCAAGTGTATTGAGGTGGTCAATTGCCTCTTCAATAAAGTAGCCAATAATTCGCTGATGTTGTCCCGACATCATTCTCTTTTCTCCTTGTTTTCGCGTAGGGTATTTTCTACCGCAACGCGCTAGGCTTCGCTCAAGGGAAAACTCCGCAGGGGTCGCGTAGCGTATGCGCTCTGTTTACCGATCTCTCCGGTTTTAACACAGCTTGAGACTGATTGAAGTTTTTTCAATAATTGTTGTCAGCGATCGCTCCACTCAATTGCGATCGCTTCCCTGTTTCTAAAGTTTTAATATAAAGTTTTAAAAACGCCAGCTCTAGTTATAAGCTAAAAACGTTCGCGATTGCACAGCGCTAATACGGTAATTTTGGAGCAAAACTGCGAAAAGTGCGAAAATTTTGTGAAAAACGCTCCAATATAACTCCTTTCTTGCTTATACCCTTTCACTCTATTTCTGCAAGAGTTCGGTCTGGCACCCCTTTGTTGATTGCTTTAGGAAATTCAGATATGTAGCATCGAAAAAGTGAATTGGTATTAGGGAGTTTTTAACATTTTTATAAAAAAAATTCCGCGTGCAACAAAATCCCTTGACCAAGTAGGGTTAAGGGTAGCTATTGAGTAAATTTGGCCCAAACCAATTAAATTTTTTCGGAAAGTACCCTAGTTCTTGAATATTTTTTTATAAAAATGCTATTTAAGTTATAAACGGATATTTGCTTGTAGAGACGCGATATATCGCGTCTCTACAGAGATTCACAAATCATTGAGGATGGCTACACCTATAAAATGACTTAGCCATTCTGGGAATCAATGATTCTTTGTATATAACCAAGCTTTTCCTCTTCACGCTTGCTTGTTGCCTTTGTTTTTTTGCCTTTTCCTAACTAACCAGACAACAAAAGCGACAATAAGAATCACAAACACAATTTTAGAAACAGGCCCAAGATGCTCATCTACAAGCTCATAGTTTTCGCCTAGTGCGTATCCGGCATAAGTCAGCAAACCCACCCATAATGTAGTGCCAAGGGTTGAGTAGATTAAAAAAGGCAATAAAGGCATCCCGCTGATGCCTGCTGGAAGCGAAATTAAAGTGCGAACTCCAGGAACCAAACGGCAGAAAAACACTGCTTTACCGCCGTGCTTATCAAACCAATTATCTGCCTTGTCAATATCCTTGCTGGATAACCCTATCCACCTGCCATACTTATTCGCTAATCGCTTTAAGTTTTCTTCGCCTACGAGTTTACCCACGTAGTACCACGGCAATGCACCCAGCATCGTGCCGATTACTCCCGCTGCAATCGCTCCAAAAAAGTGGATCTTGCTATTTGGTTGCGTTGAGACATACCCTGCCAAGGGCATAATCAGTTCGGAAGGGATGGGGGGAAAAAGATTTTCCAAAAACATCAGTAGACCAATTCCCAAGTGACCGAGGGAATTCATGGTGTTCGTGATCCATTCCTGCATAAGTTAGTGTTGGGTATTAGGGGACAGTTATTTTAATTGAAAATTTCAATACTTCTGGCAATCGCATTGTCTTAACGTCACAATTAAACTGTTAAGTTTAGTGAACAAGCTAAGTTTGCTTAACTTTATCAGGTTTTCGAGAATCTGAAAATTGATTTATCTAAATCTTCATCGTAAATTTGCAATATCCAATTTTTGCAGTGAAAGTTTTATTGGCAATTTGAAGTGGCAATCATTCTTTCAATTGCCCTTTTTTACTAAAGACAGGGTTCAGTTTTTAGCAAGCGCAGCTTGACTGCATTAAAAATCTCGTGAGGTTGAAAAGCTGTTGAGTAACCCTAACGTTTTCTGGGTCAGTTTCTACAACTGAGGCTGTTCTTGCAAAATTTTCGGTAATACAAACAAACAATCCGGATAAGTGGCAATCCTGAGTTGTTACTACATGATGACGAAGGGTGGGCAATGCCCACCCTTACCGATTTAGGTTCCAGAAGTCCAAGAATTGATGTACTCAATTTGGTCGGGTGTCAAGCTATCAATTTGAACACCCATTGCTTGCAACTTCAGCCGTGCAATTTCTTTGTCAACCTCGACTGGAATGGAGTGCAATCCAGGTTCCAGGTTGCCTTTGTTCTTGACGAGGTGTTCGCAAGCTAAAGCTTGGTTTGCAAAGCTCATATCCATCACTGCGCTGGGATGTCCTTCCGCAGCCGCCAAGTTAATTAAACGCCCTTCGCCCAGCACAATAACCGATTTACCATTCTGGAGGCGGTATTCTTGGGTGAAGTTCCGCGCTTCCTTGACTTCAGTCGCTTTGGCACCCAACGACTTGAGGTCAATTTCAATATCAAAGTGACCGGAGTTGCAAACCATTGCCCCGTCTTTCATCACATCGAAATGCTCGGCGCGAATGACGTGCTTGTTGCCAGTGACAGTAATAAACAAATCGCCTACGGGGGCGGCTTCTGCCATTGGCAGCACTCGGAAGCCATCCATCACCGCTTCAATTGCTTTAGTGGGGTCAATTTCGGTGACAATCACATTGGCACCCATTCCCCGCGCCCGGAGTGCCGTGCCTTTGCCGCACCAGCCATAACCGGCGACAACAATCGTTTTACCAGCGAGCAGAACGTTGGTGGCGCGAATAATCCCATCCAGAGTAGATTGCCCGGTACCGTAGCGGTTATCGAAGAAGTGCTTGGTGTCAGCGTCGTTAACATTGATGGCGGGGAAAGTGAGAACACCATCTTTGAACATGGCACGAAGACGGACAATGCCCGTTGTGGTTTCTTCGGTGGTGCCAATCAAATCTGCAATCTGGTGTTGACGTTCCTGAATCAGAGTAGCGACCACATCACTACCATCGTCAATGATGATGTTGGGTTTGTGATCCAAGGCGATTCGCACGTGGCGACTGTAGGTATCAGCGTCTTCGCCTTTGATGGCAAATACGGGGATGCCATGATCGGCAACCAGGCTAGCAGCCACGTCATCTTGAGTGGAGAGGGGGTTGCTGGCAATGAGGAGGGCATCAGCACCAGCGGCTTTGAGAGCGATCGCCAAGTGCGCGGTTTCAGTTGTGACGTGGCAGCAGGCGACTAACCGGATACCGGCGAGGGGTTTTTCTTGGGCAAAGCGATCGCGTATTTGTCTCAACACGGGCATCTCTCTACCCGCCCATTCGATGCGTTGTTTACCGAGAGGCGCGAGGGAGAGGTCTTTGACTTCGTGCTTGGGCTGAGTAACAGTTGCAGTCATGAAATTGCTTGCTCAACAAATATTTAAGTTGCGGGTTTTTACTAGGTTACTCGACTAGACCGCTAAAAAGGTAGCCTGATTTTTTAGCCCCACCCCACCAGCCACACAAAGGTTTGAGGCTGGGAGAAATTCAAAATCGAGCTAGAACCCTTACTCTGCCAAGTTGTTGCTTAACTTCTCGCTTTGGTGTGAAGTTACCTGACAAAGGGGTTGTTAGGCTGGGTGGGGATTATTTAAGTAAGCAAATGTACTTAAATTTACCCCGATACCTGTGTTCAATGCATTTCGGAGGTTTGAAATGCCTTCTCAATCTTCTTGGGCGATCGCTGGAACAATTCTGTTGACTGGTTGGGTAGCATCTCCCATCCAAGCTCAAATTCCACTTCCGCAGAATTTGGAACTGCCCGCACTTAGCCTACCCAGTAGCGATGCACAAAGCAGAATCATGTCTGGTTGCATCCGCTTGGATGGTCGCTGTCTGTTTCAAGTAGCCGTACCCCAGTCGGAATTACCCACACGTATCCAAGATATTCAGCAGAGATTGGAAACAATTAGCAGCCAATACTTGCAGGAGGATGCCTCAAAACTCCAAATTGAAAGCAAAAAGCAAAATAATTTGCCAGCTATCTATGTCAATGACCAACCCCTGCTGACAGTGACACGACCCGATGCCGACTTACAAGGGGGAGACTTAGATACACGGGCAGAAAAGCTCAAAGAATCCTTACAAGAAGGACTGAAACGGGCGAAACGGGAGCGACAACCCCAGTTTTTAACTCGTCGAGGTGCGATCGCGGGCGGGTTTTTGGTAGCAATGATTGTGAGTAGCTGCGCGATTCACAGTACTTTCAAGCGATCGCGACAACGGTTAACCGGCACCACCACTACACCTACAGGTCATCCGGTCACAACCCAGCTGGCTCAACAACAACAAGGGAATTTACAAGAAGTTCAGCGCCGCTTGTATCAAATGGCGCAAGCCAGTATTTGGGGCGGGGGAACCCTCATCGGGCTTGGTTTATTTCCCTACACCCGCATCCTACAGGTTTTGATGCTCAACGTTCTCCAAATCCCTTTGCGACTGGGGATTGTCGGACTAGGGACTTATGTTGTCATACGTTTGAGCTACGTCTTGATCGACCGCTTCGCTGGCGCTTTAGCCAACAGCTATTTACTCACGCCCGAAGCCTCCCGCCGTTTGCAACTGCGAGTTTCGACAATTTCCGGTGTCACCAAAAGTATTACCACCCTAGTCTTGTTAGGAGTGGGTAGCTTGGTCGCCCTGACGACATTAGGCGTGGAGATTGCCCCCTTACTTGCCGGTGCTGGCTTGGTTGGCGTTGCGGTGTCTCTTGCCTCCCAAAACCTGATTAAGGACGCGATTAATGGGTTTTTAATCATTGTGGAAGACCAGTATGCGGTTGGCGATGTGATTGCTGTAGGCGACGTAGGCGGTTTGGTAGAAAACATCAATCTGCGGATTACTCAGGTACGCGATGCTGAGGGTCGATTGATTACGATTCCCAACAGTGAAATCAAAATTGTCGCTAATCTTTCCAGCAACTGGTCGCGGGCAGACTTAAATATCCCTGTTGCCTACCATGCCGATGTCGATCAGGCGCTGAAGCTGATTGACACCATTGCCCAAGAAATGAGCCGTGACGTGACATGGCAAGAGCAAATTTTGGAAAAACCCCAAGTACTAGGAGTCGATAATTTTGGGGAACGGGGCGTCACGATTCGGGTATGGATTAAAACCCAGCCCTTGAAACAATGGGATGTGGCGCGGGAGTTCCGCCGCCGCCTGAAAATTGCCTTTGATGAGGCGGGTGTTCCAATCCCGCTACCCCAACAGGAGATTTGGTTTAACCGTTCTCTGCCTGCAAAATCTCAGATGGATGAACACGAATCTCACTCGCCAATTTAGTACTGATGTACTATAATAGAAGGGTAGGCAAATCCAGTCGAGAAACCGCCTGAACCCCACATGGAGTCAAGTATTCAAGCCATGACCAAGCACTACATTCTCAGCCTGAATCCGACTGCTCAGCATGACTGGGATCGTTGCACTCTCAGAAACCCTATCACTGCTGAACGCCCAGACTTGGCGAGTTTGATTGCCGAAGCGGTGGGAGCGGATGCCGGTTCTTACCTGGTAGCTGTCCATATCGAAGTCCAAGTTTTGGAAAAAGCACCAAATCTGCAACCAGAGCGCGTTCATCTGGATGTGCAAGTGACGCCGAAGCAGCTCAAGGAATTAGTCGCGTAGAGGCGGAATACCAACTAATTTGGCATTTCAGCAATCGTTGTTGTAAACCCGCCCTCCGGTTTAAAGTTGAAATCCGGCGAGGGTGGGGCTACAAGAACGCAGCCGCCTTTCATGAAGGCTAGTACAAATTTTTTACAGCTTCTCATGTCCGGACGACACTAGGACAAGGCAGTGCCGTTCGCCTACCGACGCTACGGAAGTCCGCTTTCGGTGGACTAGTACAGATTTTTCTACAACAAGTATTCTTCAAGAAGAAGATGCAAATGAAACTGAGTCAATATCCCGCTGCGATCGCTCAAGCTGCTCATACTGTGAATGAAGTGGATGCTCAGCTTGCCGCCGCTCATCTGGTGATTAACCGCATGGAAGGCAATGCTGACAAAACGGTGGCATTTGAGCAAGATTTGAAAAATGACAATCAACGCAAGGCGCGTCGCTTTGAATTACTGATGGTGAATTTGGAGTATCAGCAGGCGCTGAATACGATGATGCGCTTAAGTGCTGAAAAAGCCAATGCGGTGGCTCACCTGGAGTATCTCCGCAACCAGTTTAGCGTTGCCAAGCTGGAAACACGTCTTGCGATCGCCCGACAGCTTGCTGGTTCCGAAGCCTTGGAACTGGTGGGTGTGTAAGCGATAAAAGCTTCACCGATGACCAGAAGATGGGATAAGTCGGTGTTTCTACAAACAAGTGGGGGTGGGCACTGCCCGCCCTTTTTTTGTCGCACCACAATGGCAATGCTTTGGCACAATAGTTGTAATTGCCTATCTGAATTCCAGATTGGCTACCTTGAATAACAATCCCATGACTATCGTTACATCGGCAGAAATTGAAAATTTTCGTTCCGAATTGGCAGATTATCCAGACGCTCTGGCAGCTTTGGATGTAATCGAGGATTGTGAAGGAGATTTAGAAGATGCGGCGATGGTGCTGGCAATTCGAGTCGGACAGCAACCAGAGATAGCAAACGCAGAATGGTTGCCGATTTTAACTAAAAAATGCCGCGCTGTTATCTGCCAACAAGAATTTCGCGATGAGCTGGTTAATGGAAAATTTGCCCGGATGATGGGGCATTTGGCAGCCACAAAACTTTGCCCAAGCCCTTTAGTAACGCCCGTTTTGATGTATGTGGCTCAGCAGGGTGTGAAAAATTTTTGCGAACCTTTCGATCCGGTATCCTAGCCACACAAGCTTGTTTTTAAATGCAAAGAACCCAAAAGTTAAGAACGCCAAGGTACGCAGAAGAAGGATTCTCTTTGCGTACCTTGGCGTTGAAATAAGAATTTTAGGAATGCTGTTTAGGGTTGTGGGGAATCAGGAAACTGTCGCGATCGCACTTCGCTACCGTAATTCTGCACTGCTTGGGTAATTGTTTCTCGCAAATTGGCGTAAGATTTGGCAAAGGGCGGCTGGCGTTCGGAGAGTCCTAGCAAATCGGCGGTAACGAGTACCTGTCCATCGCAATGCACCCCAGCCCCAATTCCTATCGTCGGAATCGATAATTTTTGGGTAATCTGCAATCCCAAATCGGATGGGATATGCTCCAAAAGCATCGCAAAAGCACCTGCTTGTTCCAGCGCGATCGCTTCTTGTAAAATTTTCTCTGCCGTTTCTGGTGTTTTCCCCTGCTGTCGGTAGCCTAACTGATGTACCGATTGAGGAGTCAGACCCACATGACCCATCACCGGAATGCCTGCTTGCACGACTCTGGCAATCGTTTCCACCATTGCCGGATATCCTCCCTCCATTTTCACCGCCTGAGCGCCAGTTTCTTTTAATACTCTCCCAGCTGAGTGAATCGCTTGCTGAGGACTTTCTTGATAACTCAAGAATGGTAAATCGCACACGACTAACGCCTGTTTGACACCGCGACGCACGGAGGATGCATGGTGTAGGATTTCATCTAGCGTCACCGGCAGGGTTGTCTGATAACCGAGTGCCACCATCCCTAGGGAATCCCCCACCAGAATCACATCCACTCCAGCGGCGTCTAAAAGTTGCGCGATCGCATAATCCCAAGCTGTCAACACGACAATGGGACGCCCCTGTTGTTTCCACTGGATTAATTGCTGGGTGGTGACTGCCATTTTTTAGATGCGATTTTGAGAAGGTTGTTAATCATTGGTAGGGATAGGCTAGCGCCCACCCTACTTGTAAAAATTAACAACTATTTCAGCGCTCCGGTTTCATCGTTTGCACAAATCTTAGAAAATCGTCAGTTTCCCAGCCGTCTTCAATATCTAGGGTCTGTATGTTAAAAACTCCTACAGAACCGTCAGTCAGTTCGACTTCCATCGGCACTGTTCCACCAAGACCATAGGTGTTCACTACCTGTTCTACCAGAGTACAAGGCATATTGAACGTACCCATATTGATTCTGCCATTGTTAGCTCTGTAATCCCAAACGACTACCTTTTCAATTCCAGCAGAATAGGGTTGCTGACAGTAGAATCGATGACTCAAGGCAATCATCCGCGCCATGTGGACATCGTAGCGGCGCATCTCACCCCCGAAAGCAGAAACAGTTGTGTTTCGATCGGGGACTTCAAAGTAACCCAGTCGTACGTTAGCACTGGCATCGAGGGTATTTTCTAATCGGATGGTATTGATCCGGATGTCTGCTGGACTAGCAGCTTGAGCGATCGCAGAGAAAGCCGTGGCAGCGATCGCTGCACTCACAACAGTTTTGGCAAATTTTTTCAGCATGGAAGCGTCAATCTGTTAATGACTCAAACAACCTGTAACAGACTTCAACTTCCGGCTGACTTATTCCGTCAAACTAGACCCTGACAAATTGTTTACTCTTCTCCCCGAACGAAAGCTAAGTGCGGGGTCACGCGCCCCGTTGTCAAGCTAATCCAAGCGAGTCCTTCACTGGTTCCCACCCACAACTTATCGGCGACATCCGTTGATAAAGAGAGTATCCGACTGGAGGGGAGGTCGCCAACTCGATCCAGAACCGCACCCGTATCCGGATTCAATCTCAATAAACCATTATCTGTCCCCACCCAAACGCTCCGATCTTGGGCAAAGCGCACAGCGGTAACGTTGCGCCCCCTGAGTGGCGTCACCGACCGCAGCACATCCCCGGTTTTTGGGTCAATGACTAGCAAACTGCTGGGCGTTCCTGCCCAAATCCGTCCCTGTGGATCTAGGGTGAGAGCTTGCACTGTGGTGCCGGGAATATCCCTCAGCCGCTTCATCACAAAGGCATTGGCGGTATTAATTCGCACTAATCCTTCTAAGGTTCCAACCCATAACTGACCTTCGCGGTCGAGGGTGAGGGCATTCGCTGACACTCCGGGAAGCTTTTGCACCGTTGTCATTAACAATCCCTGGTCGGGACTGATCATGGCAAGACCGCGATCGCTTCCTACCCACAGATAACCCCGCTGGTCAGTCAATAGCGACAACACCCGGTTAGACGGTAAGGTGAAATTTTGCGCCGTCACTTCATTGCTACGGGGATCTACACGCAACAGTCCTTCGTAAGTTCCCACCCAAACCCGTCCCACTCGGTCTTGCGCTAACGCGCCGATGGTGTAGTTCGGTAGAGCAATTCGAGCCAAAACATTGCCTGTCCTCGGATTTATCCGCGCTAAACTCTGCCAGGAACCGACCCAGAGACTGCCGGTATAACCCGGTTGCAACGCAGTGACGCGAAAATCTGCGGGTAGGGGGGTGGCTTCTTGCCGTCGGCGTTCGGGGGGCAAGGGACGACCTCCAGGCGGCGGCGATGAGGGTGGATAGGTGAGTAGGTCATCTCCCCAGTCTACCTCCGTAGATTGTTGAGCTAGTACGCCACTACCACGGGTCTGTGAATCTGATTGGATGATTCCCCATACTGGTAGGCTTAAAGAAAGCAGCGTAGCACTAATAAACAAACCGATACGCTCACTCAAGAATGCCATCGCTAATCTCCTTAGAAGAGGCTTTGCTAACGTGCCTCTCTTCATTTAGCTGAAATATAAGTTCCTACTACATTTAAGCCTGTGTTAGCGACAGATTGAAAAATTACAACGAAGTCGCGATCGCAGATTGCATAACTTGAGTATATGTACTCAACAAATTAATCACAAACGCCAAATGTTTTTAGTTTGCCATTGACAAAGTAGAAAGCATTTGAACAGTATGCAAGGGTGCCAATTTCTAAATATTGAGGGACACCGGCTGAATCAGTTGGTAGTGCTTTCCAGAGTTCAATTGCTGGTTTTGCTTTAAAAATTTGCTGTTCCGATGTTCCAGATTTCAAAGGAGAATATTCGCGGGCGGCTGGTCCTAGTTCTCCGGATGGTTTGAAGCTAATCGCTGTGTAAATAGTGCCTTCTGAGGAGTCTGGAAGATGGCTGAAATCCTTAACCACGGCTGAATCGAACTGTCCGCTGCTCTGGCTAATGGCGATCAAAAATCGAAAATTATTATTTTTAGGGTTGACTAACAATAGAGCGTAATCTTTCTGCTTGTCTTCGTTGAAGTCAGCAGTGAAAATGCTACAAGTCTTTCGCTGTCCGGGATTTTCTCGCTCGTAGGCACGAATGGAAGCGACAAAGTCCGATTCTTGCGCCAAGCGATACTCGCCCAAGCTTGCTTCGAGCGATTTGGGAATTTCTCCTTGGCACTGAGGTTCTGGTAGCGCTGTCATGGATGGGGCTGCTTGAGTCCCGATCGAAGCGGGATCGCGGCGAGAGGCGGTCACATCGGTTAATGTACTCAGCGGCAGATGGTTGGATACAGCGATCGCACTACACGCTGCCAGCATCAAGGATGCGGCTAGGAGAGAAACTTTTTTTAGCATTCCCAACAAAAAACAACGACCCTATAATATTCGGTGCGCGATCGCTATTTTCAGTGATTTTTATTCGTTCACTAATTGTTTCCAAAAGTCAAGTCTTTATTTGTAACAAAACCTATAGATTTATAGGCAATAAGTAAAGCTTATGTTTACAAAAAGAAGATTAGAATATCAACTTATTACCTTGCTGGTATAGTTAAAAATTAATAAAGAAAAAAGTTATGGGATCGCTTAAACCCGTAACAACATTCAGGATTCCCTCAGGAAGGAAGACATGTCTTACTCTCAAACAAAAACTCAGACAAAGACTGGGTATAAGGCCGGGGTTCAAGATTACAAACTCACCTATTACACCCCAGACTATACCCCCAAAGATACTGATGTCTTAGCGGCTTTCCGGGTTACGCCTCAGCCTGGTGTTCCTCCAGAAGAAGCTGGAGCTGCTGTTGCTGCTGAATCTTCCACAGGTACCTGGACAACAGTATGGACAGACCTGCTGACAGACCTGGATCGTTACAAGGGTCGTTGCTACAACATCGAGCCAGTACCAGGCGAAGACAACCAATATTTTTGCTATATTGCTTATCCCCTGGATTTGTTTGAAGAAGGTTCTGTTACCAACTTGTTGACCTCTCTGGTGGGTAACGTGTTTGGTTTCAAAGCCTTACGTGCGCTGCGCTTGGAAGACTTAAGAATTCCTGTTGCGTACCTCAAAACCTTCCAAGGCCCTCCTCACGGGATTACCGTTGAGCGCGACAAACTGAACAAGTACGGTCGTCCTTTGCTGGGTTGTACGATTAAGCCGAAGCTCGGTTTATCAGCTAAGAACTACGGTCGTGCAGTCTATGAAGTCCTGCGCGGTGGTTTGGACTTCACCAAAGACGACGAAAACATTAACTCCCAGCCTTTCATGCGCTGGCGCGATCGCTTCCTGTTCGTTCAAGAAGCCATCGAAAAAGCTCAAGCTGAAACAGGTGAAATCAAAGGTCACTACCTAAACGTGACGGCTCCCACCTGCGAAGAAATGATGGAACGGGCTGAATTCGCTAAGGAAATCGGCACACCGATCATCATGCACGACTACCTGACGGGTGGCTTCACCGCTAACACCACCCTCGCTAAGTGGTGCCGCCGCAACGGTATCCTGCTGCACATTCACCGCGCTATGCACGCTGTGATTGACCGTCAAAAGAACCACGGTATTCACTTCCGCGTTCTCGCCAAGTGTCTGCGGATGTCTGGTGGAGACCACCTGCACTCCGGTACCGTCGTTGGTAAACTGGAAGGCGAAAAAGGCATCACGATGGGCTTTGTTGACCTAATGCGTGAAGACCACATTGAAGAAGATCGCTCTCGCGGTATTTTCTTCACCCAAGACTGGGCTTCTATGCCTGGTGTGATGCCCGTGGCTTCTGGTGGTATCCACATTTGGCACATGCCTGCTCTGGTGGAAATCTTTGGTGATGACTCCTGCTTGCAGTTCGGTGGTGGAACCCTTGGGCACCCCTGGGGTAACGCACCTGGTGCAACCGCCAACCGTGTTGCTTTGGAAGCTTGTGTCCAAGCTCGTAACGAAGGTCGCAACCTGATGCGCGAAGGCGGCGACGTGATCCGCGAAGCTTGTAAGTGGAGTCCTGAGTTGGCGGTTGCTTGCGAACTTTGGAAGGAAATCAAGTTCGAGTTCGAGGCAATGGATACTCTGTAATCTAATGACAGAGTCATGATTGTTGAGTGCTGAGTTAAACTTAAACAAACTCAACACTCAAAATTCAGAACTCTTTAGGTCTGGGGTCAAATATGGATCTCAAGCAAATTGCCAAAGACACGGCTAAGACACTGATTAGCTACCTGACTTATCAGGCAGTGAAAAATATCGTGGCTCAGTTGAGCGAAACAAATCCTCCTTTGGCAATTTGGCTGAGTAACTTTTCTAAAACGGGCGTCATCCAAGATGGAGAAGCTTACGTCAAGGAATTACTCAAAGAAAATCCAGAGTTAGCGCTTCGGATTATGACTGTGCGCCAGCATCTTGCAGAGGAAGTAGCAGACTTTTTACCTGAGATGACTCGCACTGGTATTGAGAAATCTAATATCGAATATCGGCGTCAACATCTGGAGCGAATTACGCTACTTACTTTACCTGACCCCAGCTTCCAGCCGGAACAACAAACTGAATCACCAGGCGAGTCTGGATAACCTCGACCGTCATCTGACAGAACTCTTCAACTTTGGACGTTAGACCGCATCAAGCGTCCACTTAGCAGACATACCTACAAGGAAGACCACACAACTATGAGAACTCTGCCTAAAGAGATTCGTTTCGAGACTCTTTCCTATTTGCCAGCGCTTACCGACGCGCAAATCAACAAGCAAATCCAATACATCCTCGACCAAGGCTATATTGCAGGGGTTGAATTCAGCGATAGTTCTGCACCGGAACAGCACTACTGGACATTGTGGAAACTGCCTCTGTTCAATGCTACGACAACCCAAGAAGTTCTCACTGAAATCAAAGCTTGCCGTTCTGAGAACCCCAACGCCTATGTCCGAGTCATGGGCTTTGATAACATCAAGCAGTGCCAAGTTCTCAGCTTCATCGTTGGGAAACCAAACCAAAGAGGTTACTAAACCTTAATTAGTCAGGTGGGCGCTGCCTAACCGACTCACTTTTAACTCGTTCGTGCAAAATTGGAGAGGCAGAGCAATCTACCTCTCCAATTTGTTTGTTTGATGCCTAGCAATCGGAGCATTCACTTTAACAGACTATGACCTACTACATTTCTCCCCGCTTTTTAGACAAGCTGGCGGTTCATATCACCAAAAATTTTCTTGACCTCCCTGGAGTACGAGTTCCTCTGATTCTCGGAGTTCATGGACGGAAGGGAGAGGGAAAATCTTTTCAGTGTGAATTAGTATTTGAGCGGATGGGCATTGAAGCTGTCCATATGTCGGCAGGGGAACTGGAAAGTCCAGATGCAGGAGATCCCGGGCGTTTGATCCGCCTGCGCTATCGGGAAGCAGCAGACTTGATCAAGGTGCGCGGCAAGATGTGCGTGCTAATGATCAATGATTTGGATGCTGGGGCAGGGCGCTTCGATCAAGGCACCCAATATACGGTGAATACTCAGCTGGTGAATGGCACGCTGATGAATATTGCTGATAAACCTACAGATGTGCAACTTCCTGGCAGTTATGATTCCACGCCGCTACCCAGAGTGCCGATTATTGTCACAGGCAATGACTTCGCCACCCTGTATGCGCCGTTGATTCGGGATGGTCGGATGGAAAAATTCCACTGGGAACCCGATAGAGATGACAAGATTGGCATCGTCGGAGGCATTTTTGAGCCAGATGGATTATCTCGCAGTCAGATTGAACAGTTAGTCGATCGTTTTCCCGATCAAGCGATTGATTTCTTTGGTGCAGTGCGATCGCGCATTTACGATGAACAAATCCGCTCTTTCATCCACGACATTGGGATTAACCGGGTTTCTACTAGGGTAGTAAACAGTGCTGAAGGGCCACCAGTGTTCAAAAAGCCTGATTTCACTCTTTCTCGCTTAATCGAGTTTGGCAACCTGATGGTTCAAGAACAGCAGCGAGTTCAGAATTCACGCTTGGTAGAGGAGTACAATACAAGCCGACGCTCCGTGACTCCTGAAGTTAGGGATGTGCCTCAGATGTCATCCCTACCCCCGGAAAATCGGAAGACCGTTGTCCGCAATGAACTGGCGAACGAGCCATCGCACCCCCATGAGTCCGATCGAGGTAACGGTCACAGCAGCAACACTCAGGTAAATAGTGCCCGAATTAGTCCAGAGGTGCAGCAACAGATCCGGGATCTACTTGCCCAAGGCTATCGCATTGGTATAGAACACGCAAATGCACGTCGGTTCCGCAGCCAATCTTGGCAAAGCGGCGATCCCATTCAGACAACAAATGCGTCGGAAGCGATCGCTGCTTTGGAAGCTAGCTTGAGCGAGCATAATGGGGAGTACGTGCGCTTCATTGGCATTGACCCCAAGGCCAAGCGGCGCGTTGCAGAAACGATTATCCAACGTCCGAATAGTTAACGTTTGTAGTGTAGTATTTGCTGGGAAAGCGATCGCCCCAAGAGAGCGATCGCTTTTGTTTATCCTGGCGAATCGATAATTCAATAAGAGCGGCATGGGAACAAAAATTTGTTAATTTCGTCGCCCTTTGCGGTATAAATTTACAGTAACGAAGTGAGCGATCGTGATTAAGATATAGAGGCTCATCGAATCACAAAATCAATCCAACTTCTGTAAAGTTTAGGTAAAGTTGCACGATTTTTGTGCAATTTTTGATGAAGTTTTCATTGCTGAGATAGCGATCGCTTAATCACTTTACTTGTCACCGTAACAGAGCGATCGCTATCTCACGAGCAATTGCTCAAACAACCTGCCTGTGCCTCTTTCAACACGTTTTTAGTTCGCTAGATTTGCACTTTGGTTAAAAAAAATCATGCAGTCCATAATCATCCTCTGGACTGATGTTTCGCTATGTAAAGCCCCTTACGATGAGATGACACTAAAATTATGTTTAATGATTCCTTGAACCGAATCATTTCATTGAAATCTAGGCTGTTCTTAAATACGAGTAACTAAGCTTTTTCCGGGTGTTTCTAATGCGAAAAGCGAATGACTAGCGAAAAACAAATTATAGGGTGGATAGAAAAACATTCTATGTTGAAATTGCAGTCAATCAAAAGGCTTTTTAGTAGTTTCTAAATAGCTCTTGAAATTGCATCCTAGCTGTTGTTTGAAACTGAAAATATCAAAGCGTTTTATCTCAATCTCTTCACGAGAGCAATGATAAACCACTCCTAAAAAGTAGCGAAGTAAAGGCTGTGTATACTCTAATAAGCAAAGGTTATACAAAACTATTGAATCAAGATTGCCATTCAGTCCTTGAGCCTAGCTATTCAAAGAGACAAACAATCGCAATAACCCTAGTGTAAGCCTAATTCTTTGACTATGAAACGCCCGATTACCTCTCCCCATGAAGATTTGGCTATTACTGACTCTGCAAGTATTTCTAAATCTTCCCCAAAATCGACAAGGTCTCAAGGAAATTGGATGCGTTACTTAGTCTTAGGACTATTAACTAATGCAGCTATTTGGGGAGGAGCTTTATATTATATAAAAGTTACCAAACCCAATTACAGCACTGAGTTAGCGCTTAGTTTACCCTCAGCCGGTTCAGCCAGCAATATCAACCTGCCAGGGATTGGGCAAGCTTCCTCTAAAAGCGACTCTCCCTACATGAGTACGAATCAAGATCCCAGAGAGAACTATAAATTTCTAGCTCTCAGTAAGCCGGTCTTGGAGACTGCTGCTAATAAGCTCAATATGCCCTTGCAAGATTTTGGTAAACCCAGAGCTAAAGTATTAGACAACACCACGCTGATGACTTTTGAGTTTCAAGGAACGACTCCCGAAGAAGCTTATAAAAAATCTTTAGCGCTCTACGAAGCCTTGCAAGTAAAAATCAACGAACTGAGAATTAAGGAAGCCGCTCAGCAGGATAAAACGCTACAATCCACCCTTGGGGAGTCCCAAAAAAAATTAAAAGCAGCGCAAACACGCCTATCTGAGTACAAAGCGCGTTCGGGTTTAACTTCTACGGATCAACTTACGAACCTTTCACAAAATATTGAACAGCTACGCCGACAGCGGGCTGAAGTATTAGCTAAACAGCAAGATGCGAATGCTCGTTTGCAAGGACTATCTAGTAGCTTAGATTTATCGGCTAAACAAGCAGCAGATGCTTTTGTTCTTCAAGCCGACTCCCTATTTCAACAATACTTACAAGACTATAGTGAAGCGAACAGCCTCTTCGTTGCTTTGCAATCAAAGTTTTTACCCGATCATCCTGCTCTAATTCAGCAGCAGGCAAAGCTAAATGCCGCTCAAACGGCTTTACTGAGGCAGGGGCGCTCTCTTTTAAAGCGACCCGTTACGATAGCAAGTCTAGAAGAACTTAACCTGAGCAAAAGTGGTGGATCGGGAACCTCGCGGGATGCTCTTTTCCTAGAGTTAGTGACAGTGCAGACAGAGGCACAAGGACTCCAAGCAGAAGCGCGATCGCTCAACCAACAGCTTGCTCTACTTGAGAGTCGCCTCAAGTCACTAGCACAGCAAGAGGTTTCATTAGCCGACCTGATGCGGGATGTGCAAATTGCCGAAGCAGTTTTTTCTTCTACTTTAGCGAGATTGGATTTGAGCAAGTCAAATATATCTTCCTCTTATCCTCAACTTCAAATCTTTACAGAGCCTACAATTCCGACTTCTGCGAGTGCTCCCAATAAGAAATTAGTTCTGCTAGGTGCAGCCTTAGGTTCCTTGTTTTGTACCAATGGACTGCTGTTACTGTGGCTGCGCGATCGCAAAATTTCTCGGTCTTCTACGCTAGTTAAACATACCTACTTGGATACCAGTCCGTAATCACTGGAAATCGATTCAGATTTCAGGAGATAAACCGCAGCAACAATATTGTTTTGATTAGACCCAAGATGCATGAACCAGATATCAATGAAACCTCAAAATCTTGAAGAAAAGTTGATTTGGTATTACATTACCTGGATTTATGTAATTCACATTCTTGGGCTACAAATGACCTTAGTGCCTATACTAGCTTGGTTTTTCTTGTGGCGTGTAGGAAAGAAACTGTGGAACCAAACAGAGAATACGCCCACTGAGGAGAAAATAACCATTCCCACAACAATCTGGGTGTGGATTATTTGTATCTTAGTCATGGAGGTGGCTTTAATTGCTGCTCACATGAACTTCAATCTAGGATTAGGCAAAATTCTTAACTCATCAATCAATTGGGTTGTAAGATATGCTCCCTTAGCGTTATTTCCTCTTGCAGGCTGTTTAAAAATTCGACCTCAGATAATTTATAGAGCAGCTTGCATACTTTGTCTGCAAAGTTTAATTGCTGTGATCGTTTGCTATACAGCGTCTAGATTACACCTACCTTCTCATATCTACACTTCCCCTTTGCGGATCATAGAACGTAGCGGTCTTGCTTACTACAGTGTTAACCTCTACGGTCTCGATCCGGAAGGAGGTGGAGTTCGTCTTGAATTGTTTACGCCCTGGGCACCTGCCTTGGGAATGGTAGGAAATATCTATTTCTTTCTAGCAGCGCAAGAATCGAACAAAAAATGGCGATTCATTGGCATGATTGGCGCGGTTGCAATGATTGTGGGTTCGGTTTCGCGTTTAGGTATTGTATCTCTTCCTTTTGTCATATTTTCTACTTGGGCTTTATCAAATTTTACGAAACCTTATATACAGCTCATAGCCGGAATCGCCAGTTTTATTATGGGAGTGTTTTCTTCCTGGCTAATCAATTCATTTAGAGCTTTCTCAGATATGTTCTACCAGGCTAGAGCCGGCTCTTCTAGAGTGAGAGATATATTGGCTCGCCTAGCAGTAGAACGTTGGAAAGAAGCTCCTATTTGGGGACATGGAATTGGTGAATTTAAAGGGCCTGCTGTTGCAACATTCAAGCCAATCGGTTCTCACAATACTTGGTTTGGTCTTCTGGTAACGAAAGGAATCGTAGGGTTTACGGCACTTGTCATTCCCTTGGCTTGGAGCTTCATAGATTTAGTAATTAAGTCGCAAAGTAGTCGAGTTTCACGAGTAGGATTAAGTATAATTTTGGTGATATTTATGTTTACTTTTGGGGAAAATATAGAGGCTCTTGCCTATGTTTATTGGCCTGGGTTAGTTATGTTAGGAATTAGCATCAAAGAAAAGTTTCCTAGCTTTTTATTCACTGAGACCAATATTCCTGAAAACGGTTATAGAGTCAAAACAGAACTTTAAACTGTTTACTGATGATTGAGGGGAATTAAGATAACATTTTTTTTATTAGACTTACACAAAGGTTAAACTAAATGCCAGTAATATCAGTGATAATTCCGGTCTACAATGCTGAACAAACAATCTTGGAAACGGTTAAATCTGTTCAGCAGCAAACATTTTCAGACTTGGAAATAATTTTAGTTGATGACGGATCGAGTGACAAAAGCGTAGAACTGCTTAAAGGAATTGTTGATGAACGGGTAAAAGTATTTGTCTATAAAAATGGCGGAGCCGCCGTCGCTCGCAATCGCGGTTTAGCTCACGCTAAAGGTGAATTTATTGCCTTTATTGATGCAGATGATTTATGGACACCAGACAAGCTAGAACTACAACTTGCAGAATTACAAAAGCACCCAGAAGCAGGAGTAGCTTATAGCTGGACTTCTTTTATAGATGAAAAAGGAAAACTTTTATATGTGCAGCAACCCGTATATTTTGAAGGAAATGTTTATCCACAATTATTAGTCAGCAATTTTCTAGTTTGTGGGTCAATTCCACTGATTCGTAAGCAAGCAATTGAGTCCGTTGGGGAACTCGACCCAGAACTGAAATCTACTCATGATTGGGATTACTGGCTCAGGTTAGCAGCTAAGTGGTCTTACGTTCTAGTTCCTCAACATCAAATTTTTTATCGTCAAGTACCTGGCTCAATTTCTTCCAAGATAGAGGTTAGGGAAAAATATAATCTGATGGCGCTTGAAAAGGCTTTTCAAACAGCGCCATCAGAGTTGCAATCTCTCAAGAACCAGAGTTTAGCAAATGTTTATCAGCACCTCGCCGATCTGTATTTAACTCGTAAAGCAGATCCTGATGCAGTTAAGCAAGCGGGTTACAAACTAAAAACGGCAGTTCGTTTGTATCCAAAAATGCTCCTAAATAGCAGCGCTCAGCGCTTACTGCTGAAATGGCTGGTGATGCGATCGCTTTCCCCTAAATTCGCTAACTATTTTCGGCAGATATCTACTAAATTTCGTGATTTTAGATATCAACGCTGGAGTAAAAATTTAGCAAATATCGGTAAGGAGACGCCCTAAATTTAGTTTGAAAACCGACCAAAGCAAGGGAATTTAGAAGAAGGGTTTTAATCCTTCTATAAATATCAGAAATAATTAGCAATTTTTAAATTAGTCGCTTCAAAGAGTTTTATAAGAGGTATCAATTTGTCAAGATTAGAGAAAAAGATTCTATCTGAGCCTGACCAAACTCAGCACTTTCAGACTGACCATCTGAAGGCTGATTTAAAAGGTCGCTCGGTTCGTGGCGGTGCAGTCACGATGGTGAGTCAGGGGTGCAAATTTGTACTTCAAATGGGATCGACGGTTGTGCTAGCTCGTCTACTCTCACCTCAAGACTACGGTCTAATTGGGATGGTGACTAGCGTGACGGGTATCGTGTTTCTCTTCAATGACATGGGTCTGTCAACGGCGACGATCCAAAGAGCCGAAATCAACCACAAGCAAGTCAGCACCCTGTTTTGGGTGAATGTGGGGATGAGCCTCTTGCTGATGCTATTGACTGCGGTGATGGCACCTGCGATCGCTTGGTTTTATGGTGAGCCGCGCCTCACCTGGATTGCGATCGTTTCTGCTAGTGCATTTATATTTGGTGGGTTGAGCGTCCAGCACCAAGCCTTGCTTCGGCGGCAGATGCGCTTCACCGCTCTCGCTGCAATTGAGATCGTCTCCATCGTGCTGGGGGTAGCGATCGCGATTATTTCAGCTGTGTATGGGGCTGGATACTGGTCGCTGGTATTTATGTCACTGACTACAGCAATCGTCACGGCTGTTGGGGTTTGGGTAATGTGTGGTTGGCGTCCTGGCTTACCTGCTCAACGCTCAGGCGTCCGTTCTATGCTGGCTTTTGGTGGCAACCTCACTGGTTTTAGCGTCCTTAACTACTGCGCCCGAAACCTGGACAACATTTTAATCGGGCGGGTGTGGGGTGCTGAGGCTCTAGGTGTGTACGCGAAAGCATACAGCCTAATGATGCTTCCTTTGCAACAAATCAATTCCCCCATTACCGCTGTTGCCGTTCCCGGTCTGAGCCGATTGCATTCTGAGCCACAGCAATTTCGCAACCACTATTTAAAAGGACTTTCGCTGATCGGATTTTTGACGACGCCCATCGTCCTATTTATGATGATTGTCTCCGAAGAATTGGTCGAGCTGATACTTGGCTCCCAATGGGGAGAGGCTGGTACAATCTTCAAGCTTCTTGGTATATCTGCACTCGTTCAACCACTTACGAATACCTCTGGCTGGCTCTACATTTCTTCAGGAAGGACAGCTCAGATGTTCAAGTGGGGAGTATTTTCTTCCAGCTTCTTAGTGATTTCTTTTTTCTTTGGATTACCTTACGGCGCACGCGGTGTTGCTTTAAGTTATTCAATTGCCAAGCTATTGCAGACATTGCCTTGTATGTACTATGCAACGCGCGGCACGTCTATCACCATGCTCAATTTATTAGAAACGATGAAGCATCCTTTGCTGGCATCTCTAATCGCAGGAGCGATCGCGTTTGGGGTTAAGTTAGCGATCGCGCCAACTTTAACCGTTTGGGCTACAGTGATTGTCAGTTTGGCGGTAATGGCTTTGACCTATTTAATCTTGATGCTCTATGTATTCAATACCAAAGACCTTTACCTATCTGTACTAAAACAGTTCAAACGACCTAAAGGCTCTTGATGCTTAACCGTCCAGAATGATGACAGCAGAGTATCGGATATTAGGTGAAATTTACGATGAGAATCGCCTTTATTGTTGGTAAATTTCCTACTGTATCAGAGACGTTCATCTTAAATCAGATTGTGGGACTGATTGAGCGAGGACACGAGATTGACATTTACGCCCAGAAACCGGGCGATACTGCCAAAATCCACCCAGATGTGGAAAGATATCAACTTCTTGATCGCACCTACTATGTTCCGGAGCAAAGACCAGCCAATCCTTTAATTTATGTAATTAAGGCGATTTGGCTGCTGTTAGCAAATTTCCCCAAAAATCCTGTTGCATTTCTGCGATCGCTTAATGTTTTTAAGTATGGCAAAGAAGCTGCTTCATTGAGGATGCTGTATACAACATTCTCGTTACTCCCATTTCTATCAAATAAGCCATACGATATAATCCATTGCCAGTTTGGACCCTTAGGATTCTTAGGGATGTACTTTAGGACAATTGCTGCCTCCAGAGCTAAAGTAATTATCTCATTTCGAGGTTCTGACCTCACTATGTATCTCAGTCAATATGGTAACGATATCTATAAAAAGCTTTTTGAAAAAGGAGACTGTTTCCTGCCCATTTGTAACCATTTTAAAAATAAATTGATTAGTCTGGGCTGCAATGAAAAAAAAATTATTGTACTCCGCTCAGGAATCGATTGTAATCGGTTTTCCTTTAAGACACGCTATCCGCATCCCGATGGTAAAGTGCGGATTGTTTCAACAGGTCGCCTAATTGAAAAAAAAGGGATTGAATATGGTATTCGCGCTATTGCTAACTTGACAAAAATGAACCTCGATCTTGAATACAATATCATTGGTGATGGCTCTTTAAAGCCAGATTTGCAGCAACTGATTCAAGAGCTAGATGTTGGAAATATAGTAAATCTCTTGGGTTGGAAACAACAGCACGAAGTCGTGCAAATTCTCAACGATTCCCACATTTTTGTAGCTCCCTGCGTAACCAGTAAGGATAATAATCAAGAAGGAATTCCTAATGTTTTAAAAGAAGCAATGGCAATGGGTTTGCCAGTTGCCAGCACTTACCATAGTGGTATCCCTGAGCTAGTCGAAGATGGGGTTTCAGGGTTCCTAGTTACAGAACGAGATGTCGATGCTTTGACAGAAAAATTAGGCTACCTAATCGCCCACCCAGAGGTCTGGCCCGAAATGGGTGCGGCTGGTCGTGCATACGTGGAAAAGCACTATGAAATTGGGCAGCTAAACGACTATTTAGCTGAAATATACGAGAAACTGCTAATTACCTGATAGGGTATTTAGTAAATAGAAAAGTCAAGTTGTAGGGGTAAAATTGTTGTGAAAGTCGCGATGATTGTTGGTCGATTTCCGGTTTTGTCAGAAACCTTTATCTTAAACCAAATCGCTGGTTTAATCGATCGGGGTCACGAAGTTGATATCTATTCTGACCAACTCGGAGATACTTCCAAGGTGCATCCAGCAGTAGAAAAGTACCAACTCCTGAATCGCACCTACTATATCCAAATGCCATCTAATATTGCGATTCGCGGGCTAAAAGGCTTGGGGTTGCTATTCGCGAACAGCTACAAAGACCCAGCCCTCTTACTGCGATCGCTTAATGTTTTTAAGTATGGCAAAGAAGCTGCTTCATTGAGGTTGCTATATGCAGCAGTCTCATTATTGGGCAAAAAAGAATACGACATCATCCATTGTCAATTTGGCCCTTTAGGATTCATCGGGATGTCATTTCGGCTGATTGGTGCGCCCCACGGAAAATTAATTACCTCATTTCGCGGTTTCGATATTAGCCAGCATATTCAGGAATTCGGTGAAGACGTTTATAATCCCCTATTCGCCACAGGAGACCTTTTTCTTTCTAACTGCGATTATTTCAAACGTCGCCTGATTAAGCTAGGTTGCGATGAGAAGAAAATCATCGTCCTTCGTTCGGGCATTGATTGTAGCAAGTTTGTGTTTACCACACGTCATCTACCCGCTGATGGTCGTATTGGGATTGTCACCACGGGTCGCCTTGTCGAAAAAAAAGGGATTGAGTATGGAATTCGTGCCATTGCCAAGTTGGCTAAGGCATACCCCAACATCGAGTACAACATCGTTGGGGATGGGCCATTAAAGGAAAGTTTGCAGCAACTCATTGATGAGCTGGACGTTAGTGACAAAGTAAAATTGCTCGGTCACAAGCAGCAGCAGGAACTCATTGAAATTCTCGACAACTCCCATATATTTATCGCCCCCTGCGTGACAGCGAAGAACGGCGATCAAGATGCCCCCGTAAACGTATTAAAAGAAGCAATGGCAATGGGTTTACCCGTGATAGGGACGCAACACGGTGGCATTCCAGAACTAATTGAAGATGGGATTTCAGGTTTTTTGGTTCCCGAACGAGATGCCGATACTCTGGCTGAAAAGTTGGGCTATTTATTTGAACATCCGGAAGTTTGGCCTGAAATGGGTCGCTCCGGTCGCGCCTACGTAGAAGCGCATTACGACTTTAACAAGTTGAACGAGCGGTTAGTAGAAATCTACCATTAGATAGAGTTCAACCATTAAAATTGCATTTGGCAGGTTAAAATCTGCCATTAGAAGTATATTTTTCTAGAAAAAACATGATATAAACCGAATAATTTTCTGATTGAATGAGTTAAAAAATAAAAACTTCAAGTAAGGATTTTATATTAATTGCAACTTCACTAAAACTTCACATTAAAAATAGGGGAAATCGTGTTTTTTCGATGCTTTTATAGCAAAAAGTCTGGTAACATTTACTAGAGAAAGTGAACAAAGCTAACACTGTGTTTCCTACGAGCAAAATAATTTAAGAGCAAGCGTCGGCACAGTGAAACATCAGGAAAAAGCGCTCCGGCAAGAAAATTTAGCCTGGAATTAGCAATCAACGATTGGCTGTTCAAAGGTTCAGTAGCGGTAGACACTATGAGTCGAAGTCAGACACTCGGACGAGAAACAAGGTTGCGTGAGGCTAAAGCAAAATTAAAATTGGGCTTAATGAAGCGAATTGGAAAATTCGATAAACTGACCTCTCTGATTTTGGAGGTGCAGAAGAAAACTCTCTATCTAGGTTTAGTGACAATGATTTTGTCTTCTATTCTAGATAGTGTAGGAATCGGATTGATGATTCCTTTCCTAAAAGTAATTTTGAATGAAGGAGGTGGAACGCTTCTTCCTCAAATGGCTTTAACGGAAGGGTTGAACAGTTGGCTAGCGCAGCAAGGTAAAGGAACGCTCATTAGCTTGTTTGCCTTAGTCCTCATGGGTTCTTTAATTTTAAAAGGGTATTTCTACTACATTTCCCAAGTCTTGACTTCCATTTATCGGGAAGCCGTCATCAAACGCTTGAGGAAACGGCTGTATCAAACCTATTTATATTCGCCCATTGAATTTTTTGATAATGTGCAGATGGGTAAAGTAACCAGCACCTTACATACAGAGGTGATGGAAACAAACAAGCTGTTGACTAACTTCTTTTATGGCTTGACCAACCTGCTGATTTTAATCGCGTATTTGGGAACGTTGGTGATCGTGTCGTGGAAAATGACGGTTCTAACGACATTTTTGATTACAGGCGTTGCTTTATGGCTCAGTTATTTCTTGAAAAAGATTAAGACATCGGGGGGTTTAGTTGTCACTGCTAAACGCACTCTGAACGCGATGGCTTTAGATACGTTAGGCGGTGTTCGCATCGTTAAATCTTATGGTGCGGAAGATTTTGAACTGAACCGCTTCAATAAGATCAGTAGCAATTATATGGAGGCAAACATCGGGCTAGCTAAGAAGCTAAACATCATCGACCCGCTGACAGAGTTAGCGACTTTGGCGGCGGCGATGGTAGTTCTAGTCGGTAGCTACACTTTGTTTATCTCCAAGGGTCTGCTCACGACCGCAGAGCTGCTGATATTCATGCTGGTTCTGATTAGAATTGTTCCGGTACTGAAAAAGGTGAATGCAGCGAGGGGTTCTGTCCAAGAGTCTCTGCCAGCGTTAACGAAAGTCACGGAGGCGCTCTCGTTACCAGAGAAATATCCGCTTCCTAATGGAAACCAGAAATTTACAGGGTTGCGCGATCGCATTCTTTTCCAAAATGTAAAATTTGCCTACAGCGGCAGATCTTACGTCCTCAACGGTTTGGATCTAGAAATTCCTCGTGGCAAAACTGTGGCGCTGGTTGGCGCTTCTGGAGCCGGGAAATCCACTGTGGCATCTCTCGTTACCCGTTTCTACGAAGTGACCGACGGTGTAATCGAGATCGACGGTCAAGATATCCGAAACTACGATGTTGTCTCGCTACGCCAGCACATCGGAGTCGTTAGCCAAGACACCTACATCTTTAATGCCTCACTTCTGGATAACATTGCCTACGGTTTAGAGGGAATGGACAGAGAAAAGGTGATTGAGGCAGCCCGCCTTGCCAATGCCCACGAATTTATCTGTCAGTTGCCCAACCAATACGACACAGTGGTAGGAGATAGAGGCGTTAGGCTTTCCGGAGGACAACGACAACGCATTTCAATTGCTAGGGCAATGCTGCGCGACCCGGAAATCATGATTCTCGATGAAGCCACCAGCGCCTTAGATTCGCAGTCAGAACAGTTAGTGCAAGAAGCACTGGAACGTTTGCGAACAAACCGGACTGTAATTGTGATTGCCCACCGTTTGGCTACTGTCCGGAATGCCGACAAAATTGTGGTAATGGAGAAAGGTCGAATTATCGAACAGGGAGGGCATGACGAGTTGCTTGCCCAGCAGGGAGCTTACTGGTCTTACCACAATCTCCAGTCTTTGCCTGTGTAAAACAGACCTGCCCAAGCGACACCGGGCAACTACACAGTACAGACTTTAAACACAAACAAGTTTTTTCCCTATCTAGCTGAGTTGATGCATAGCAAACAAAACAGCCGATAAATTGTTTAGTCTTTAGCGAGGAGTTCCTGATGTTAGATCCCCAAGTTACGATTGTTGTTTCACCCCGCGAACGTTTCAGCTGCGCCCGCGAGTCGCTGGAAAGCATTTACGAACATACATCAGTCCCATTCAAGTTAGTTTACGTAGATGGGGGTTCACCCGCTCACATTCAGCGTTATTTGCAACAGCAAGCGACTGAAAAAGGATTTCAAATCATTCGCACCGATCACTACCTCACTCCAAACCGCGCCAGAAACCTCGGTCTGAGTCAGGTTACAACCAAGTATCTCGTCTTTATCGATAACGATGTGATCGTCAGCCCAGGCTGGTTAGAAAGCTTAGTTCAGTGCGCTGAAGAGACAAACGCTAGCGTAGTGGGTCCCCTGACCTGCCAAGGCACTCCGGTACACGAAATTGTCCATTTTGCCGGTGGAGAAGCCCACATTTGGCTGGAAAAAGTCGGCGAAAACCCCAGACGGCGTCTCCGCGAGAAAATGTACAAGCAAGGTCAGAAAGTAGCGGAGGTGCGACCCAAGCTCAAACGTCAACAAACCGAACTAGCAGAATTCCATTGCGTGCTGGTTCGCGCTGAAATCTTTGAGAAAGTCGGCTTGCTCGATGAACAAATGTTCAATACTAAAGAACACCTCGATTTCTGCATGACAGTCGTTGAGGCGGGTGGTAGCGTTTACTTTGAGCCAGCGTCTCTTGTCACTTATGTTCCAGGCCCGCCACTGAAGCCTTCAGATATGCTCTTCTATATGCTGCGTTGGAGCGACGCTTGGGAACTCAATAGCTTGCATCGCTTGCGCGATAAATGGAATTTGGACGAGGACGGGTACTTCAAATATCGCTACAAGCGCTTGGGATGGCGGCGATACGTGACAATCCTGAACCCAATTGGTAGCCGCCTGACTTTAGGTCTTGCTGGGGGCGGGGTGGCAAAAGTGTTGCGTCCTCTAGATAAGGTGTTTAACCGTTATCTCACGAATCGTCAGGCTCGCCTGCAAGCGAAAGGGCTACAACCTCAGATGCCTGCAATACCGGAGAAGAAGCCTACAGTGACGGCATCGTCCCGTTAGGTTGGCGTGTAAGGGTGTAGAACGACGAAACGAAGGTGCCAAAAGAAGGTGCGATCGCTTCGACGATAAATACCCTTACACAGCCAAAACCTAAGTCTTCATCCAGAAAACAAGTGGGGAAAGCGATCGCAATCCACAGACTTTTTTAGTCGTACTCCTACCTTGGAAAAGTGGATGCTATTACTAAACTTGTTCTGTGTTAAGCGATTCCCCGCTTTTTCAGGAACGCTCCTGTTGAAATTGAAATGTTGTTTGGGTTTTCCTTCTTCAGGGAGAGGTTTTGCCTAAGCCGTTCAATGATTGTTAATTTTTGTAAATGCACTAAACCAGGCAAAATCATCGGAATTCGCCTAAGCCGAGTGCAACAAAAATGAAGCATCCCAATCAACAACAAAACTATGCACTCTTTTGCCCAAACAAACATCCAACTCTTCAACCAGCTACGTGCAGAAGGCTACTCAAGCAACGATATTAACCGCATCCGTGATGCTTATCAGCTGACAATGCAGCTGTTCACAGGTGCTTTTCGAGCCTCAGGTAAGACGTTTATCGCCCATCTAGTCAGCACTGCTAGTATCCTGGTTTCTCTTCATGTACCTGCAAAGATAGTAGCAACAGGTCTGCTTCATGCTACCTATACTCATGGTGACTTTGGAAACGGGAAAAAAGGCATTTCCAATGCCAAACGCGAACAGGTAAAACGTGTTGTTGGCAAAGAGATTGAGGAGTATCTTGCTAGATATGCAACGCTATCCTGGAATAAAAAGACGATTCCCGCTATTTTTCACCGCATTGATACGCTCGATCCGCTTGAGCGCGATATTCTTTTGGTGCGCTTAGCCAATGAGCTAGAGGAATACTTGGATTTTGGCATTGTTTATTGTGGAGATTTCAAACATCAACAATACATTAATTATGACGGTCATCTGATCGTAGAAATGGCAGAAAAGTTAGGTTTTCCTAATTTAGCTATTCAACTAACAGAAGCATTTAAAGAAACTGCCTCCGCTGAAATACCTAGCGAACTTTGTAACACAAACGCTCAAGATGTTTCGTTTCGTCTTGCACCAAAGTCCTATCAGAAGCGGCTGTCCCTCACCTTTTATAATTTGTTGATTCATAAACCGCGTCGTTTAGTTTCTGCCATAGCCCGTAAATTTGGTAATTTGCGTCCCAGTACGTCCATGACAACGGATGTTCCTACTATAAGTCAGTCAGAGTAAGGGGGCAGTTAATCACAAGGAAGTGCTGGCTGTAGCAAATATTATTTTTTCACAATTTTTCAAAATTAAAATGAAAAAAATTTCTGTCATAATTCCGGTCTATGGAGTCGAAAAATATATAGCTGCTACAGTGCAATCAGTTTTAGACCAAACCTACAAACATTTTGAACTTCTAATTATTGATGATGGTTCTCCCGATCAAAGTGTAGAAATTTGTCAGCAATTCACAGATCCTCGAATTCAGATTATTCGCCAGCAGAATAGCGGGGTTTGCGCCGCTCGAAATACAGGAATTCGCCATGCTCAAGGAGAATATCTTGCTTTTTTAGATGGAGACGATCTGTGGTTACCAGAAAAGCTGGAAAAACATATTGAGCATCTAGAAAATTCACCAACTGTCGGGCTTAGCTTTAGCCGCTCTGCTTTTATTGACGAAGCGGGGCAGCCATTAGGTATCTATCAAATGCCTAAACTCAAGGATATTGCTCCACCCTTGATCCTCTGCCGTAACCCGATTGGAAATGGCTCAGTTCCGGTGATTCGGCGAGAGGTTTTTGAAGCTATTAAGTTTCAAGATGCTCCTCAGGGTACTGCAAAAGATTGTTATTTCGATGAAAGATTGCGACATTTTGAAGATGTCGAATGCTGGCTTCGCATTTCCTTAAAGACTAATTGGCAAATCGAAGGCATTCCTGAAGCTTTGACGCTGTACCGAGTTAATTCCGGAGGGGCTTCAGCAAATCTGCTCAAGCAGTTAGAAGACTTGGAAAAGGTGCTGGAAAAAACCCGCTCCTATGCTCCAGATTTGATTGCTCAGTATGGAAACCCAGCTAAAGCCTACGAGTTGCGGAAATTAGCCCGGTGGGCAGTCCGGCTGAAAGCTGCCCCAACCGCTGTAGACATGGCTCACCGCGCCTTATCTACCCACTGGCGCATGATTCTTGACGAACCCCGGCGGACACTTTTGACGTTGGGAGCTGCCTATTCGCTGTGGCTACTGCCACGTCCTCTCTACCGCCAGATGGAAAGTTTTGCCTTAAAAATGACAGGAGCCGCCCAAAAACGACGCATTCTTCAAGATCGTTCCCGTCAATTGGCATAACGATAGAACCTTTTTTATAAACACCCGCTCGCCATCAAAATAGGTTGCAGAATATGAGGGTTGTCTACCTAATCCAAACCCATACCAATCCGGAGCAAATTTATCGGCTGGTTAAAGTTATTAAAAAGTCCAGTAATGACTCTTATATAGTGATGAGTCATAACTTTAATGCTAGTCAAATAGATGTAGAACTCTTCGAGAGTTTACCGAATGTTAAAGTACTGAGAGCCAAGAAAGTTGGAAGAGGCGATTTCTCAATTACCCAAGCTTATTTGGATGTTGTTGACTGGATTTTAACCCAGAATATTCAATTTGATTGGCTAGCTAATCTCACAGGTCAAGACTATCCGACTCAATCGCTCTCAAAATTTGAGAATTTTCTGGCTGCAACCGAGTACGATGGATTTTTTGATTATTTTAATGTGCTTTCTGATAAGTGTACTTGGGGAGCTAAAGACGGGCGCGATCGCTACTTCTATCAATACTGGTGGTCAGGTATAGAATTAGCCAAGTGGCAAAGAGCCTTATTCAAACCTTTTCGAGTTCTTATTAATAATGTTCAGCCTTTTGTGCGGATTGATTCTTCCTATGGACTCATCATCGGGCAACGGGCCGCTTCAGCTCCATTTAATGACAAATTTGTATGCTATGGAGGCTCTTACTTTAAAACAATTTCTAGACAATGCATTCAATACATTCATGATTTTTGCTCTGTCAATCCTGATTTGGTGAACTACTACAAGAAAGTTCGCCTTCCCGATGAATCTTTTATGCAAACCATCTTATTAAATAGTGGGTTGTTTAATTTTTATCCCCGCAATATGCGCTATATTGATTGGGAGAACAGCCGACACGGTCATCCCCGCATCCTCACATCTGAAGATTTTCCAAATTTAATTAAAGATAAATATTACTTTGCTAGAAAATTTGACATGAACCGGGACAGCAAAGTATTAGATATGCTTGACGAAAGAATTTTTCAAGCAACTTAAAGAAAATGGTACTTTTCATGAAAAAATTTTCGGTTATTATTCCAGCCTACGGAGTAGAAAATTATATAGCTGCTGCAATTGAATCGGTTCTAGCTCAAACATACAAAAATTTTGAAATTATTGTAGTTGATGACGGCTCTCCCGATAGAACTGTAGAAATTTGCCAGCAGTTTATAGACCCTAGAATTAAAATCGTTAGCCAGAAAAATAGAGGACTCGCTGGAGCAAGAAACACTGGAATCCGCCATGCTCATGGCGACTATTTAGCTTTTTTAGATGGCGATGACCTTTGGCTACCGGAAAAATTAGAGAAACATCTCGAACATTTAGATAATTCCTCGATGGTAGGGATTAGCTTTAGCCGTTCTGCTTTTATCGATGCAACAGGAAATCCCTTGGGTACGTATCTGATGCCCAAGTTCAAGGACATTACACCACCCGATTTACTTCGCGACAATCCAGTTGGAAATGGTTCTGCTCCCGTAGTTCGGCGAGAGGTATTTGAAGAGATTAAATTTCAAGATAATCTTTACGGGACTGTTGAAGATTTTTATTTTGATGATAATTTTCGTCAGGCAGAGGATATAGAATGCTGGCTTCGCATCCTCCTCCAAACCAACTGGCAAATTGAGGGGATTCCTGAAGCGCTGACACTGTATCGGGTAAACGCGGGAGGTCTTTCAGCTAGTTTGCTGAAGCAATTAGAAGCTCTCGAAAGGGTAATTGAAAAAACACGCTCCTACGCTCCAGAATTAATCGCTGAATGGGAAAACCCTACTAAAGCATATCAACTGCGATATTTAGCGAGAAGTGCAGTCCGTTTAAAAGCAGGCTCAATGGCTGTGCAGCTAATGCACCGAGCCTTGGCTGCTCACTGGCGCATCCTTTTGGAGCAACCCCGCCGCACGCTGATGACCTTAGCAGCTGCCTACTTGCTCTGCTTCTTACCCCATCCTGTTTATTACCAAATAGAGGCTCTTGCTGCCAAAATGACTGGGCTTATTCAAAGACGCCGTATTCTTCAAGATCAGTCTAGCTAATCTTTATAATCAACATTTTTATACTTCTAATAAAATTAATCTAACTGCTTCAATAAAACCTTGACGTTGCATTAATTGATGTTAGTATAGTGGCGTCTTAGTGACTGGAGCAGCTAGACCATGAAAATTTTCTTAGAAATAAAAAACTTTTTCAAAGAAACAATTAAGGGTTCATTTCTCGATCCGGTCGTTAGACCATTTTTAGATATAGTAAATCCTCCTAGACGCAGTGACATTCTTAATAGACAAGACAATGCTTTCACGATTGAAATAATGTCTTGTGTTTTAGCAAAAGACTCAAACTGTATTGATGTTGGTTGTAACACGGGCGATTTACTTGACAAAATTTTACAGTTTTCACCTCTAGGATTTCATTATGCATTTGAGCCAATACCACGGTTAGCCAGTAGGCTTAGAAAAAAATTTCCAACTGTTGAGGTAAGAGAAACAGCTTTGAGTGATTCGGAGGCAGAAACTACTTTTTGGTATGTAGTGAATGCTCCTGCTGTAAGTAGCCTGGATAAAGAATGCTGTAAAAGCCATATTCCTGATGCACTTATGGAACCAATCACTGTTAAAACTCAGAGACTTGATGATGTATTAGCCCCAGACCTTAAGATTCATTTCATCAAGGTAGATGTAGAAGGGGTAGAATTGCAGGTTTTTAGAGGTGCTATCAGAACATTAAAAACTTATAAACCTTACTTAGTTTTTGAAAGTGGCTTAATTAATTCTCAAGAATGGGTTGATGGCACATTGAAAGACGGAAAATGGCACGATAGCAGAATTTATGATCTGCTTGTCAATGAGTGTGGTCTAAAAATTTTTAAGCTAAAAAATTGGGTAGATGGTTTAGCTCCGCTGAGTCGGGATGAATTTCTAAAATCTTCTGCTTGGAATTTTTTAGCAATGCCTTAGTAACAGAAAAATTTGCCTGAATACTTTTTGAGCTATCTGCAAAGTGGCAATTAGCTAATTTTCTAGTACTTTTTATTATGCTAGTTTTGTGCAGGCAAGATTGGTATTGCTTGTTACTGTTATTTTAATTTTAAAGGAAATATATTAATGTTTTACTTTAGGCGGACAAATCGCATAAGTAAAGTCTATCTTAAGGGGGACGCTTGCAAGATAGGCACTGTAACAAGATGTAAAGCGTAAAGCGACTAGGATTGCAAGCGTGGCTTGAGTCCCTTAAAGAGTTCCTTAGACTGGGATTTTAATTATGACCATAGCTGTAAATGTAAAAAATTGGGTGCAACGAAAAGGTCATAGCCTGTCGTGAAGAATCTAATTTTGTACACCATTACTGAATTTGGACATGGTTAAAAGACAGAGATTTTTTTCCTAGGGTACAGAGTTTAGTATCTATGTCTATGTGGGTGAAACAATAAAACAAGGTTCGGTTGAAAACCGGGAACCAAATAAACCCACATTTCGTCTATATACCAGGTGTACTATTTACCATTCTGAACTTAACTATTCTAGAGTGCCTGATTTCCAGTGAAAGCACCTATTTACTGCTGTTTTAACTTTGTCGATGCTATTGCAGTTAAACAGTTTTAGTTAAGTTTTTGAACACAGATTTCTCTGTCAATTTATGACTTTGCTTGCACAAAATCACCAGTATTTATTATGCAGGCATTTCTAGTTTGACAATTGTTGCAAATTTTGTTGTTACCGCATAGAGAGCAGATAATCAGGTTTTTTTAATACCTTGACCTGGTTGAATCTAGCTATCTCTACTTAGGGTACATCCGAAGTGTTATGCACAACACTTTGGCAGATTGCTGCGTTCACTTTTTCGTGCAGTTGTTTTCTGGAGGTTGAAGATCGTGAAAGTTTTATATCTGATTCAAAGTCATAAAAATCCCGAACAGATTTTTAGACTAGTGCAAACTCTAAAAAAATCAAGTCCCCAATCTCAGATATTGATTAGCCATGACTTTAGGGGTTGCCATTTAGACGTAACGGCCTTTCACGAATTCCCAGGAGTGAATGTAATTAGGGGTACGGGAGGACGAGGAGATTTTTCCATTGTTCAAGGTTATCTGAATGCCATTGACTGGCTTTTTAGCCATAATGTTGAATTTGATTGGCTTGCCAATATTACAGGCCAAGACTATCCGATTCAACCGCTACCAAAAATTGAGAAGTTTCTTGCGGAATCACTTTTTGATGGCTTTTTAGAGTATTTTGATGTACTTTCAGATTTAGAGGGAAATCTTTGGGGAAGCCGGGAAGGTAGCGATCGCTATCTCTATCAGTACTGGCGTTCGGGTCAATATTTACCACTGTGGAAACGCGCTATCGTCAAAATTCCTCGCATGGTCATTAATAATGTCCAGCCTTTGGTGAGAATAAATTCTTCCTATGGGCTGATGCTAGGAGTTCGTACGACTTCATCTCCATTCAATGAAAACTTTAAATGCTATGCAGGGTCTTACTTCAAGACTCTATCGAGGAAGTGTGTCGAATATTTACATCATTTTTGCCAGCATAACCCCGATCTAATTAATTACTATAAAAAGACTTGTATTCCTGATGAATCTTTTGTCCAAACGGTTTTAGTCAATAGCGGGCAATTTCATTTGTGTAACGACTATAAACGCTATATTGATTGGACTGGGACTCGCCACGGTCATCCTCGTACTCTAAATGCTGAAGATTACTCAGCAATTATAAGAAGGGACGTTCACTTTGCCCGAAAATTCGATATGACGCAGGACAGCAGAATTTTAGATATGCTTGATGCAAGAGTTTTAAAAGAAAGTAGCCCAGTCACCTTAGGCATTAGTTAAGACTTAACCCGTCAAATCTGTATAGTCAGCTATAATTCCTTAGTTGGAAGTAGCTGATTATGAGATTTGAGGCTCAACGATGTTTAATGCAGCTATTAATCATTGGTCAACCATTGAAGCGATCGCTAATGTTACATTTGCAGGGCTGGCAAGCGTCCAACCAGTTCTGACTAGCTTATTAGTCTTCGCCATCGGGATTTGCCTCGCCCATATCGCCTTCAAGCTGATTACTAAATTTAGCGCCCAACCAAGCCTTTCGTTAGCTCGAACGGTTCGCTTTGCTGTCATTGCTCTGTTTGCCACAGTCGCACTTCAGCACATCTGGCTTGCTAGCAACATCCTTAACGGTGCATCAGGACAGGCAGAAGTCGTCATTTCCCGCAATTACCGAACCAATGTGTCTTTGGGGGAGACGAATGTTGCAATAGGCGGAGGGGGCTATGTTACGGGTATTTTTCTGCATCCGCTACAGAAGGATCTTGTTTACATCAAAACTGATGTGGGTGGCTTCTATCGTTGGAATTCAGTAAATAAAAGCTGGGTACCGCTAACTGACCACTTTCCACTAGAGAAGAGCAATTACTACGGCGGAGAAGCCCTAGCCCTCGATCCAAAAGATCCAAATATTATTTATATTGCCGCAGGCAAATACGTCTGGGATGAGCCTGGAACTATCTTTAAGTCTAACGATCGAGGTACAACCTGGAAAAAGCTGGATTTGGACTTGCCAATGGGCGGCAACCAAGATAGGCGGGAGGTAGGAGAGAGACTCGTCATCAATCCGTTTAATTCCAAAATGATTTTATTTGGTTCGCGGCGCGATGGGCTTTGGAAATCTTCAGATGCTGGCGCGAACTGGACTAAAGTGACTTCTTTTCCCGGAAAGCCGGAAAAAGATATCGGCATCACAGCAATTGTCTTTGACAAAGATAAGCCTGGCTTAGTCTATGCCAATGCCTATGGTGATGGAATTTATAAATCTACTAACACAGGCATTACCTGGAGCAAGATTGACGGAAGCCCAAAAAAAGCGATGCGGCTAGTGACAAGTCGCAATAACACTCTCTACACAACAATTAATGGAAGTCCTGGAGTTAGAAAGTATACAGATGGAGATTGGAAAAACATTACTCCACAAGGCTCCAAAGAGGATTTTAATGGGTTGAGCATTAACCCTGCTAATCCTAAAGATATTCTTGTTGCTACAAAAGAGAGAAAAAATACTAAAATTTACCGCTCATTCGATAGCGGAACTACATGGAAAGAGCAGAAGCGATCGCTTAACAATACCGTTCCTTGGTGGTCTAGCTATATGCTCTCCAATCCTTCTGTCTCTGCGATTGAGTTTGACCCCCACGTTTCTGGAAGAGTTTGGTTTACCGATTGGTACGGAATATGGCGGACAGACAATATTAACAAACAACCCTCTGCCTGGACGAACTATCAAAAAGGACACGAAGAGCTTGTCACCTTCACCTTAACTGCGCCTCCGAGTGGCGCGTTGTTGTTGAGTGGGGTGGCAGATGTAGACGGGTTTTACCACAACAAGGGATTAGACAATTATCCATCTAAAACCTTTAGTGCTAGTGGCCCTTCGTTCCAGGATACCTACAGCATTGCCTACTATGAAAAAGCTCCCCTGCAAATGGTGCGCGTTGGCGGTAATCGCTGGAACAATACTTATTCGGGAGCAACTTCGACAGACGGCGGCTTAACTTGGAAAGAATTTGCTTCATTTCCAAAAGACACGATGCCGATGCGTATAGCGATGTCAGCAACTAATCCAAAGTTATTTGTTGTCACTGTTAGTGGAGATAAAGCTCTCCGCACAGATGATGGAGGCGCTTCGTGGAAAGAAGTTACTGGCTTACCCAAGGGTTCCAAGGGACCTTGGAATTGGTCTTTGCCGCTGGCAGCAGACAAAGTGGATGGTAACACGTTTTATTACTATAAGAATGGCAAATTCTATCAAAGTACCGATGGAGGTTTGTCTTTTAAAGTCGTGAATTCATCACTTCCCGATGAAAGTTGGCACTCGCTAAGAACCGTATCTGGAGTTAAAGGTGAAATTTGGCTGAGTCTCGATAAGAAACAACTTTACCATTCGACAGACGGTGGCAAGACCTTCTCTAAGATGAATGCAGTTAAGAGATCCTATTTGTTTTCTTTAGGAAAACCACAGCAGGGAAGCACGATTCCAGCACTGTATGTATACGGAGAAATTAATAATATGGGCAAAGGAATCTTCCGTTCTCTCGACAGAGGGAAGACATGGCAAAGGATTGGTAATCCGAAAAATCCGATTGGCAATAGCCCAAATGTGATGGAAGCAAGCTTGCAGCAGTTTGGTTTAGTTTTTATTGGTACAAATGGCAGAGGAATTTACTATGGCAATTAGTAATCCAGCAGGAACATCCTCCTAAGGCGGCAAGCAAATACATCTCGTGACGCAGTTGTAGCGAAGGGGTTCGGAATGCGCTCGGCCCTTACAATCTATTTAGAACCCCAGCCTTACCCGTTTATCGGAAAGAAAGAGCTTGAGGAAAGGTGGGAGAAATTTCTCAAGTAGTCTAATTCAAGTAGTCTAATCGCCTGCCAAGATATCTCATCACAAAAATAGACGTTCCGGGGAACGTCCATCATGCAACCATAAATTTTAACAGAAAGCCTATAGCTGCTAAGGCTGCTTACCCTACGACAAGCAAGCTACAGCATCACAACAATAGGTACTTTACAAACGTCCCTTCAAATAAGAATTTTTTTATTCCCACTTAACTCGTTCTAATTTCACAGATTTCTTCTCTGCCTGAAAAGGCTTTTTATAAAGGTTAAGCTTTTGTTTCAAAATTAACCAGAAGAAAGGCATATCGTCTATTAAATATCTTTTCCATAACCTTTGTGGCTCGGATAAGAGTCTATGTAACCACTCTATTCCTGCGTCGCTCATCCACTGTGGAGACCTTGGTTTATGACCTGCTTCAAAGTCAAGAGATGCGCCAACAGACAAGAAAACTTTGATATTGGGTAATTTATTTTTATACTTCAATATCCACTTTTCTTGTTTAGGGGCACCGACGCCAATGGCTAAGACTGTAGCGCCTGACTTATTAATCCTGTCAATAATTTCTAGGCATTCTTTTTCGCTCTTTTCAAATCCGAAAGACGGCGAATGAGAAGCGACTATAATATTTCTGCCTACTTGGTTATTGATTCGCTCTTGAGCTTTACGAGCCACCCCTTCAGCAGCACCCAGCAAGAAAATCTTAACGCTTTCATTGTCCTTGTGGTGCATATAGAAAGCGGGAAATAAATCTGAACCCGACAGTTTTTCTTTAATCGGCGTTCCCAAAAATTGAGAAGCGTACAATACTATTTGACTGTCACACACTTTATAAGTAGCGATATTGTAAGCTTTGTAGAAATCTCCATCGGTTTGCAGCTTCATCAGGTGGTCTACGTTTGGCGTAAATACGATACCACCTTCCCGATCGAGTTTGGTTAATAGCTCTGCTCTTGACAAGTTGTCAATGGATACATTAAGTACATTAACTTTTTTCATTGACTCCTCTCACTTTAGCAATCTACTCGTGTGGGGACAGCACACTAATAACAACACAATAGTGAGAGTCAAGCTTGCACTACCTCTACCAGGAGAGAGGACAAATCTTTATCAACGTTTATTCCCTCGGATAGATTGGAAAATTGAGTGAACAAGATTCGCTATTATAGTGAGGGTTTTTCTGAGCGAAAGAAAAAAGGTTGCGATCGCGCCACAACCAGCCGCAACCTTGGCTGAAAGGCTTGCCCTGTTTACCTCCGGCGCGCTAAACAAGGGAATTCGGCGCTCACTTCCCATCGTTCCCCTGTATGAATCAGTAGGGTTAGCTGAGCAGCAGTGAACTCAAACTCTAACGATCGCCCCTGAAATTCAGGCCATGCCGCATGAAAGTTTTGCCGTGTCAAGTCTCTAAAGGCAACAGTCATGTGAGGAGCAAAGGGACGCTGCTTGGAAACCGCATCGACAATTCCCAAGTTTGTCTCCATATCGGTCATTAAATCGGCTTGTAACGCTAGCAGTTCCGGCGTCTTAAGAACATTGATGTAAATAACACGGGGTGGAAAAGCTCCAAACCCTTTCAGGGTAATGAAGACAGGTGAACGATGGGAAGCAAACGTTCTCAAGCATTCTTCCAGCACTGGCACTGCCTCTACCTGCCATTCAAACGGCGGTTGCAGCGTGATATGCGGGGGAGATTTCTGGGCACCTTTGCTAGCATAGGTTTGGGCGAAGTGCTGCTGAATCTCTTTGGCGTAGTCTTGAATCTCTTGCGGCGGCAAGAGAGCGATAAAGAAGCGGCGTTTTGTATTGTCCAAGAACTTCCAGCGGTAGTTTACTTGTTAAATAGATATAGCCAGATAAGGGAAGAAAGTGAATGCCCTGGTTTGTAAAGATTGAAGAAGGCATCGTTGATAAACCGATCTTTGATAAATCTGTACCGGCGCACAAAGCTTATGTCCAGGATTTGATTACCAAAGGATATCAGGCGCGTAGCGGCTACTGGCTGGAACGGCGAGGCGGCATGATGCTATTTGAGGCGTCTTCACTGGAGGAGGCGCGCGCAATTGTCTCACTCGATCCGCTGGTGCAAAACGGCTGCGTCAAGTATGAACTTTATGAGTGGCGAGTGGTTGCCGAATAAAAGCGAATCCTTGATTGCCGCCAGAGGTTTCAATTTTCAGTGAATGATGTTATGCTTTAGATGATCTGGACCCATGCGATCGCAACGCCTAAACCTTGTCAGAACCGGAAGGTAGCAGCAACACGGGATGCTTGTGATAGGCGTGGTATCCGGATCACCCGAATCGCCGCCTCGCCCTCGTTTGCCTTGTAATTGGTGGGCAGTTTCTCGATTTCACGCTTATGCTGGAATCAGCAGATACTTGCAGATTAAAGGAGCGACTTATTGCGATGGCTGGTTTTGGAGATATTGTTCAAAAAGCGTTTTACTTAGGGGTTGGCTTAGCTGCCTGTGCGGGTGAGAGAGCTGGGGGAAAGTTAACTGAGTTGCGATCGCAAGCTCAAAAGCTAGCCGATGAAATGGTAGCAAAAGGCGAGATGACAACAGACGAAGCTCGCCGGTTTGTCGATGATATGATGAAACAAGCCCAGCAGGCACCCGTTGAGCCATCTACTAGCAGCACCCAACCCGGTGAGCCGCGGCGGATTGAAATTCTCTCAGAAGATGAAGAGCCAAAGTCGGCAGCAGCTCCAAATGCGGCTCCAAATAATGATGTGGACGCGATGCGCCAACAGGTGCAAGCACTACAGGACGAACTGCGTCGGCTAAAGCGCGATTAGCTTTGCAGTAATGAACGATGAACTGCGAACAGCCGAATCGTTAGCTGCATAGGCAAGAGCGAGTCGCTGCGAAGAGCATCACACGCCTTGCGATCGCGCAAGGCAACGGGTGCTAATCTATAGCATTGCGATCGCATCATTGATTCGCACTATTTAGAATAGAGTTGCAGATTAATTGGCGTCATCGCGTCGCCGGTAAAAACTAAGCCTTTTGTGCTGAGTATCCAAAATGGAAGAGTGGCAAAAAGATTTTTTCGAGATGATGGAAGCAGTTGCTGATGAAGTAGAGCAATTCTTCATTGGCATCACAGAAGTAGTAGACGCTGTTGCCGAAAGCGTGCAAACTACAATTGCAACCGATCTCAATCAGTGTTTGCAAGAATTATTTGAACCAATCGCTGAAATTTATTTAGAATTTGAAGAAATTGTAGGCGAAGGCGAGCAGCCTTTTTCCTATATGGTGGATACTGTTGAACCCACCCCACAAAAAAATCCTGCATGTATGGGTTGTCACCATTACCACGGACAAGCTTATGGCGGAAATTTGTTAGTCTGCGCCATGCATCCCTATGGCTGGGATGATAAAAATTGTCCGGATTGGGAAGGTAGCACAGACCCGTTCAACTCTAGAGATATTTTTTGAAGAAAGCAGGTGAAGAAGGCTGAAAAGCTTGACCTGCATTCATGTTCAAAAGTTATTAGTCCTTTGTTTGTTATAAATGACTAATAACTAATGTTTAATGACCCACGTTTGCTAAGCACTACTGATGAGTCAGTCGCCAACACAACAACAATTATCACCTGAAACGCCGCTCTCGGAAATGAAATACGGTGAGCGCAATATTGCTGAAGGACAATTAATTACCTTCCCCAATCCGCGAGTCGGACGCCGCTACGACATTCACATTACTCTGCCAGAGTTTACCTGTAAGTGTCCGTTTTCTGGCTATCCTGACTTTGCCACCATCCATATTACCTATGTTCCCGATCAAAGGGTAGTGGAACTGAAGGCGATCAAGCTTTATATCAATAGTTACCGCGATCGCTACATCTCCCACGAAGAATCCATCAATCAAATTTTGGATGACTTTGTGGCAGCTTGCGATCCTTTAGAAGCCACTATCAAAGGGGATTTCGCGCCCCGCGGTAATGTTCACACAGTCATTGAAGTGCGTCATCAGAAGTCCTCTGACGCCTAGATAGCAGCAAAAAAATTCACTTGCATCTGGCTACTTCCACCTGGTTTAAAAATTATCTTTTTCAGAAAGCCCGTCCAACGGGCTTTCTGCTTTGTGTCATCAAAAGTCTATCTTATCGGCTCAAAAAATAGACACAATATCAGTCTCAGGGTGAATGATAACTTCCATTGGCACGCCTAACATTTCGCAGAGCTTAGCGGCTTTTTAGATTGCGAAATGGAGGTTTCATGACAGTTGCACAAAGTCTTAACTATGTTAAGAATAGGTTAACTCAGACAAAGCTACTTCCTCCAACTTGGTTACAATTTTTTATCATTGTCGTGCTGGTACTGGGAGTATTTTTTCGATTCGTCAACCTGGATCGCAAAGTTTACTGGGGCGATGAGACTTTCACTTCATTACGGATTGCCGGTTACAGCAAGGCAGAATTCGCCCAAGAAGTCTTTGATGGACAGGTGATGGGGGTCGAAGAATTACAGAAGTTTCAACAACCCAATTCGGAAAAAGGTGTAAGCGGAACCATCAACTCGATAGTGGTCGATACTCCCCAGCATCCGCCCCTCTATTTTTTGATGGCAAGATTTTGGGTACAACGATTTGGCTATTCACCAGGGATAATCAGAAGCTTGTCCGCCTTAATTAGCTTGCTAGCGTTTCCTTGCATCTATTGGCTATGCCAAGAATTATTTGGATCTTCCTTAGCAGGATGGATAGCGATCGCACTCATTGCCGTCTCCCCGTTTCAAGTTCTCTACGCCCAGGAAGCACGACCTTATAGTCTGTGGATTGTGGCAATCTTACTATCAAGTGCGGCACTACTGCGAGCGATGCGGATGGGAAATAGAGACACCAAAACCCTTATTTCCACTTGGGGGCTGTATGCAGCAACGCTAGCACTGGGAATTTATACCCAGTTATTTTTTGCGCTAGTTGCGATTGGACATGGCATTTATTTATTGACAATCGAAAAATTCCGATTCACTAAAACAGTCTTTGCCTATTTGCTGGCATCTTTGGCTGGTTTGCTCACATTTGTGCCTTGGCTTTTAATTCTAATTGCTAATTCATCTACCGTTGAAAAGACAACAGATTGGTCTCGCCAGAAAGAAAGCCTGTTTTCTTGGGTGAAAGCTTGGACTCGCAATATCACTCGGACATTTCTTGATACAGATCCAGCAGGAGGAGTGATTGAGTTTGGATTTAACAATCAATGGACAGAATTTATCCGACTGACACTGGTAGGAATGATTTTATTCCTGTCAGGATATGCAATTTATTTTTTGTGTCGTAACACCGGCAAGCAAGTTTGGTTATTTGTTTTAACTTTGCTTGGGGTAACTGCCCTTCCCTTTATTTCCAGAGATCTAATCTCCGGAGGAGGATTGTCAGGTTCAACTCGACATCTAGTTGCTGTTTATTTGGGGATTCAGCTAGCAATTGCTTACTTACTGGCTACTAAAATTAGTTTGCCTTCGAGAAGTGCAAAGGTACAAAAACTATGGCAATTTGTGCTTGTTGCAGTAGTTTCGAGTGGTGTTATATCCTGTGCCATCAGTTCTCAACAAGAAATCTGGTGGAATAAAGCTCTCTCTCAAACTGAATACAATCCAAAAGTAGCCCAAATCATCAACAAAACAGCTCATCCGCTTTTGATCAGCAATGAGAAACTAAACTTTTTTCTTCCTTTAACCTATGCACTGGAACCGAAAGTGCGGCTTCAATTAGTCGTTAAACCAAATGTGCCTCAGATTCCAGATGGGTTCAGTGATGTGTTTTTATACAGGAGTTCCAAGGAATTAAGAAAGGCACTACAAAAGCAAAACTACAAAATAGAGCCTGCATACCAAACGGGTCAAGTTTGGCTTTGGAAACTAGAAAAAAAGGTGTGAGTGGAAGACGTTATTTGTTGGTAGAGGCGTGATGAATCGCCCCTCTACCAACCCACATCAAAAATGGTTTAGGACTGGGTCGCGCTCGCTTCTATCTCAACAACTGGCACTTCCTCCTGAGACGGATGACTGACTCGATCCAAAATTTCCAACAGTTCCCGTTCAAAAGCAACCTGTGCGCGGTTAGTTCTGCCGCCGACATAGAAGCGAATCTCCTTCTGAGACGCTGCACTAACCCCTTCTTGTAGCGCCCAAATTTGCGAATGAGAAAAATAACTCATAACCACACCCAGCATCAGCAAACCAAAGCCAGCATAAACAAACGGGATACCCGGATCGGCTTTTATTTGCAAGCCAGTGCTGCCGATTACTTCATCAATGCTCAGCCTGACTCCATTCACAGGTACCGACATCCCGGGGCGAATAGTATTGATTAGCTGACCCTTTGGGTTATAAAGCATCAGCGTTCCCTGCAAATCCTTGGCAATTAAGGCAACGCCCTCACTCAAATCCGGTTTAGTGGGAATCCAAGTTCCCCAGATTCGGCCCTTGCTGACAGTATTTAATGACGCCATCGGCAACTGTAAAACTGGGCTATTATTCAGCCGCACCTGGATACCTGCAATTCCCCAGTCTGTTTGATAAAGCGTCACACCTCGGTAACGCAGCGGCTGATTGACGTGAATCGTTTGACGATCAACTTCTTGTCCTTGTTTATCCAAAACCGACAAATCGGAATAAAACTGGTCGATTCTGCCTTCAGGTGTATAGTCGATCCAAAAGCGATTTACCCGCACCGACCAATCTTTGGGAACTTGTGGCAGCGCCCAAGAACCAGCTTCGATGATATTTTTTATCTGAAATGTATCGCCGCTAGCAACCATTTCCTGGGCGACAAAACCCGTGATACTCCCCCAAATTGCGCCCCCCAGAATAATTAACATACTGGCATGAACAACAATTGGGCCAATCCGTCCCACCAGTCCTTTTCGGGCGTAAAGTTTATCTCCTTCTTGAAAAACTTTATAGCGTCGCTGCTGCAACAACTCGGTCAGTTTGTTTAGCGAACCTGTTTCTAGTTCCGCACTCAGGGCGAGTTTCTGAAATTGGCGGGGTTGGTCGTAAAACTTCCAGTGCTGTGCTGCTTTTAAAGCTGGAAACTGGCGGGTGAATGTACAGGCAGTTAAGCTGCTGCCAAACAAAATTAGGAGTGATAAGAACCACCAGGTGCGATAAACACGATCTAATCCGACTACCTGGATTACCTTCCAAGTCAGGAAACCAAACAAAGCGGGATGCTCTGGATAGTTCGCTTGGTAAAAAGCAGGCGACTGACCCTGCTCAATCACCGTGCCAGAGATGCTAAAAAGCGCGATCGCTAATAGCAACGCGATCGCTAACCGCAAATCTGCCAGTAATGGCAACAACTCCTGTCGCCAAAACCGATAGGAAGTTGACCCTAAGTTTGAGAAAAAAGAATTTTTTGCAGTCATTTTTTGATAATTGATAATTGGTAATTGGTAATAGCGAGTGCTTTTGATTACCTTTAACCAATTGGAATCCGAGACAGCAGCGAAAATACCCCAAATCCAACCAAAAGCACACCGCTAACGGGTGTAATCCAACTCGACCACTGGCGCAACTCTAGCAACTTCTTAATAGAGGCTGTAAAAGTTCCTGCCAAAATCAACGGTGCCACATAACCTGCTGTGTAGGATAGCAGCAAGACTGCACCTAATACCATGTCTTGCGTCGTGGCAACCCAACCCAGTAACGTTCCCAACACGGGAGTACTGCACGGGGACGCAACCACCCCAAAAGTTAGACCAATCAGATAGGAACGCACTCCCGCTGGTAATTCTTTAGAAATCCACTCCATCCCACCCCAAGCAGGCAACGGAAGGGGCAAAGCTTCTAGTAAATTTAGCCCCATTGCGATCGCAAGAATGCTCACCAGGATCGGCAAACCAAATCCTACTTGACCGTAGACGTTCCCCAGCAACGCCGCTAAGATACCAAGCCCTGCCAGCGTTGTTGCCAATCCCAAGGAAAACCAGGTAGCTTGGGCAGCTGCTTGGAGGCGGCTTTTGGTTTCATAGCCCCCGATGTAGCCAAGGGTGATGGGCAACATGGAAAGCATACAGGGGGTCAAACTGGTGAGCAATCCGGCTGCAAAGATAATGCCAATACTGATAACGCTGAGATGTTGCAGCTGGATAAAAACGAGACGGTTGGCAAATTCACTGAGTTCGTAAAGCTGGGTTTGCAGACTTTCAATCATGAGGAGGCTAGTTCGCGGAATGCTGATTCTGCTTGAATTTTAGCTTACTTGGAAGGGTAGAACCGGCGCGAAGGAAAGCGTCCGCATTGTTTGCTTGACAATAACACCCATCAATGTTTTTTATCAACGCAGGTTTCTCAAGAAATTTTTAACGCCGTTTCTATTAATTGCCCCATTAAGCTTGCAGCGAGTCTTTTATTCAAATGTTCTTAATTCAGTCGGCGGATGCATTAAATTGAATAGTTCTTTAGTTGGATTGACCCAGGAAACCCAACACCTGTGAGGGTTACGCTATCGATAACCCATCCTACAAATCATTAATCCAGCCTACTGATTGTCAAGCCTAAAAAAGAAAATTTTTACTTTTTTCATAAAGGAATAATATTTTTTTTGTATTTCTTAACATTAAAGAACATTCAACATTAGAGCTTTTTTCCAAATTTAGGGAATCCTAAATACGGACACTAGGAGCCTATATTATTCCTCCTTTCCTTGGCAGAGGGATGACTTCGCCAACGAACTGCGAGCATCATTGACTATTTAATTGGAAACTCCAAGAAGGTCGAGGAGAGTGCTATGTCCGTGTTGAATGTTGAATTTGAGCCGCTTAACTTAATTTCGATATATCTAAAACCAAAAGGTATAGAAGGAGGAATAGATGGTTACAAGTTATAGACGCAGTAAAACCAGTACCGGCAAATTGCAGAATCAAGAATCCTTGAAACTGCGTCAGCAAATTGCCGAGCTAGAGCAGACACTAGCCGATTGCAAGGAGGTCGAGAAAGAACTGCGTCAACGGGCGGAGATGTATGCACAAGTCTTAGATGCCATCCCAAATTTAGTAAAGTGCCAAAACTCCCAATCGCGCCTAGTTTATGCCAACAAAGCATTTTGCGACTTTTACGGCATGACACTGGAACAGCTTTGCGATCGCGATCCGACAGATATTCCTCTAAATAACCGGGATGCTACCCAACAGTCTGTCGTGGATGACGCCTATGTCGTGAATACCGGGCAGACGCTCCACATCTCTCAAGAACCTGTAACTCGTTACGATGGGCAAGTCTATTTATTTGACATCGTTAAAGTCCCTATTTTTAATGCTGAAGGCGAAGCTGTCAAAGTTGTGGAGTCCAGTCACGTAGCTTTAGGTGGCAACCTCTCCGACTCAGCCTTAATAGAAGTCAATTCAGCAGATATCCGGGGAGAACAGCGAGATAAATTAACCAACTCTCTCACTTATTTAAATAGCCAAATTATCGAGCGCAGGCAAGCAGAACAAGCCTTACAGGATCTGATCGCCGGAACCGCCTCAGTTACGGGCAAAGATTTCTACCCGGTGTTTGCACAGCATCTAGCCGCAGCGCTTGGAGTTCGCTACGTTATCGTGGCAGAAGCATCCGCCTGGGAGGACGATACACCTGTCCGAGCCAAAGTGCTTTCCTTTTGGAATTCAGACAAATTGGGTGACAACTTTGAGTACGACTTAGTCCATACTCCTTGCGAAAGCATCTTTACACAAGAGACTCTGGTTGAAAACAACGGCATCAGTTGCTATCCCCAAAACGTCCAGTCATTCTTCCCCAAAGGCGAAGCTTTAGCGGCTTTGGGAGGAGAGTGTTTCCTGGGAGTTGCCCTTTTAGATTCAACATCCAGTAAGCCAATTAGTCATATTTGCTTTATCGATGATAAGCCCCTCGTGCAGGAGCAACGGGCAAAATCAATTATGAGCCTCTTTGGAGCACGAGTTAGCGCCGAACTGGAGCGCCAGTGGGCTGAGGAAGCGCTAGAGCGATCGCAAATACAACTGAAACTTTCCCACGAGCAACTAGAAAACTACAACCGGATGCTGGAGGGGAAAGTCCAAAAGCGAACGCTAAAACTGCAACAAGAAATACGCGATCGCCAAAAAGCCGAACAAGCCGCCCAATCTGCCAACCGCGCCAAAAGCGAATTTCTCGCTAACATGAGCCACGAACTGAGAACCCCCCTCAACGGCATCCTCGGCTATGCCCAAATCTTCAAACGAGACAAAACCTTAAATGAGCCGCAAAAAGATGGTTTAGGCGTCATTCACCAGTGCGGCGAACATCTATTAACCCTGATCAACGACATCTTAGACCTCTCCAAAATAGAAGCCCGGAAAATGGAACTCCACTTGAGTCACTTTCATTTTCCCCAATTCCTGGAAGGCATCGTCGAACTGTGCCGCATTCGTGCCCAACAAAAAGACATCTACTTAACTTACCAACCCACCGCCCCACTTCCTTTAGCAGTCCAGGGCGATGAAAAACGCTTGCGGCAAGTCTTAATCAACTTACTTAGCAACGCGATCAAATTTACAACCACCGGCGGCGTCACCTTCCAAGTCAGCTATCAAGACGGAACATTTCGGTTTCAAGTAGAAGATACCGGCGTCGGTATGGCACCAGAGCAATTAGAAGAAATATTCTTACCCTTCCACCAAGTCGGAGAGCGCGATCGCAAAAGTGAAGGCACCGGCTTAGGCTTAGCAATTAGCCGTCAATTAGTACAAATGATGGGCGGCGAAATCAAAGTTAATAGCATCTTAGGGAAAGGTAGCGTTTTTTACTTTGATTTAGATTTACCCTCCGTTGACCAGTGGGCAGATATCGCCCAAATAGATGAACGCCCGATCATTGGTTATTTGGGCGACAAACGCAAAGTTCTCATCGCCGACGATCAATGGGAAAATCGTTCGATTCTCGTAAAAATGTTAGAGCCATTAGGGTTTGAAATTATGGAAGCCACTGATGGGTTCGACTGCATAACCAAAGCACAGGAGTGGCAACCTCATGTAATTTTTATGGACTTAATGATGCCCACCCTCAATGGCTTAGAAGCCACTCGTCGAATCAGAAAGTTACCCGATTTAACGGTCGTTGTGATTGCGACTTCAGCCAGCGTTTTTGATCGCGATCAACAACAGAGCTTTCAAGCCGGTTGTAACGATTTCCTGGCAAAACCTATCCGAAACCAGGAACTTTTAGAAAAGGTACGAGGTTATTTGGGGCTGTCATGGGTTTATGAAAAAATTAAAAATAAAGAATTCTTGAAGCCTTCCGCAGCGATGGTGCCTCCGCCTGTAGAGGAAATCGCGGCTCTCTTCGATCTCGCAATGATGGGCGACCTCAGAGGGATTGCCAAGCGAACCGCTCAACTGGAACAGATGAATCAGGACTGGATACCGTTTGCCAGCCATTTACGTCAATTAGCCAAGGGCTTTGAAGAAAAACAAATTTTGGAATTTATCAAACAATATAGAGAAAATAAATGAGCGTAGAAATTCCCCACAAAGGCATAATCTTAATTGTTGATGATACTCCTACAAACTTAGGGGTTTTATTCGACTTTTTGGCGGATTCTAGCTTCAAAATTTTGGTAGCTCGGGATGGCGAAAGTGCTATTCAAAAGGGGGAATACGCCCTGCCGGATCTCATCTTATTAGATGTACTGATGCCGGGAATGGATGGGTTTGAAACTTGCCGTCAACTGAAAGCTAATCAAGTTACGAAAGATATCCCTGTGATTTTTATGACGGCGCTTTCCGAGACGGTCAATAAGGTTAGAGGTTTAAGCCTGGGAGCGGTCGATTATATTACTAAACCACTTCAGCATGAAGAAGTTTTAGCTCGCATTACTGTCCAACTGAGTATCCAGAGTTTAACAAAGAAACTGAAAGAACAAAATGTGCTTTTGGAACAAGAAATTCAAGAACGTACAAGGGTAGAAAAAGCACTCTTACAGCTCAAAGAAGAACTAGAAGAACGGGTAGAGGAAAGAACCCTTGAACTTTCCCACTCTAATGCTCTGCTGAAACAAGAGATTCAAGAGCGGATTTCTACAGAAGCAGTATTACAACAATCAGAGGCACGCTATCGAGAACAAGCGCATCAGCTAGAACTCGCCTTTCGCCAACTCCAACAGACTCAAGGTCAACTGATCCAAAGCGAACAACTGGCTAGTTTAGGACAGTTAGTCGCCGGTGTTGCTCATGAAATGAATAACCCGGTCAACTTTATCTACGGCAATATTACTCACGCAGAGCGCTATACCCAAGACCTGCTGTACCTGCTGAATCTTTATACCAAGGAATTAACCAATCCGGGGCCAACTATCTTGGAGGAGGCTCAGGCAATTGACCTGGAGTTTCTGGTTGAAGACCTGCCAAAACTACTGGGTTCGATGAAGATTGGGGCTGAGCGCATCCGCGAGATTGTCCAGTCATTGCGGAATTTCTCTCGCGTGGATGAGGCTCAGATGAAGCCAGTGAACATTCACGATGGGCTAGACAGCACTCTGCTAATTTTGAACAACCGGCTGAAATCCAAGGCTGACTATCCGGGGATTCAGATCGTTAAAGAGTATGGCAAGCTGCCTCCTGTAGAGTGTTATGCAGGTCAAATGAACCAGGCATTTATAAATGTGCTGTCGAGTGTGATTGATGCTTTGGAGGAGTATGACCATAAGCGATCGCCTGAAGAAATACACTTCTCCCGCAGTACCATTCGGATTTGTACCGAAGTAACTGACCGTGGCTTTGTGACGATTCAGATTATAGATAATGGCCCTGGTATAGCGGAGGAAGTCCGCCCTCACCTGTTTGACCCCTTCTTTACGCCGAAAACGAATGGCAAAAGCACGAAGGTTGGGTTGTCCCTTACCTATCAAATCGTCGTGGACAAACATGGTGGACAGATGCAGTGTAATTCAGCGCCCCGAGAGGGTACGGAATTCATCATAGCGATTCCGATTCGACAGAATCTTCAGAAAACGCCTTCGTTCGAGTCAATGTAATGTCAACGTCATCAGGGAAAAGCATTTAACTGGCACAGTCAATTCTGGTAGTGGGTAATGGAAATTATCCTCACCTAAAACCTCTCTTTCAATTTGTGCAATTTAGATATATGACAGACAACTTATTGTTCTCGGCGTCGCCGCCTAGCCGCAGACCGACGTCCTTGCAGCGACACAATTTCTGCTTCGCTACTTTCCCGCGCCACGCGAATCAGCAGCCCAGCGGCAATCAAACTCGCAATCATTGAATTGCCACCATAACTAAACAGCGGCAAGGGCAAACCCGTAGTAGGTAGGACACCAGTCGCAACGCCAATATTTAGTAGTGACTGCCCCACCATCAAAATCATGGCTCCAATCGCCACCAGCCGGTGAATGGGATTTTGCGCCTTTATCGCCACAATTAGCGCCAGCGCTGCATAAGCCATCAGCAGCAACAGCAGCAGCAAACTGCCTGCAAAGCCAAATTCTTCTGCGTACACCGCAAAGATAAAATCGGTGTATTGAATCGGCAAATAAAACAGCTTCTGTTGCGATAGCCCAAAACCAGACCCCCAGGTGCCGCCAGAACCAACTGCCAGTAAACTTTGAATCAGCTGGTATCCGTCTTGCATGGGGTCAGCCCAAGGATTCAAAAAAGACATTATCCGACGACGCTGATATTCTTTCACGCTGATACTGATTGTCGCCAAGAGCACCCCGCCCAGCGCTGTTCCTCCCAAGTAGGAATAAGGCAACCCAGCAGCAAGTGCAATTAGCCACAAAGTCATCCCGCAAAGTGCGGTTGTACTTAAGTTGGGCTGTAGCAAAATTCCCAAAAGCACGCAGCAAAAAATAAACAGCCAGGTCAAGCGGACTTTCCACGTTAGTCTGTCCCAATGCCCAAAAATCCGAGCGCCTTGCAACACCAGGAACGGCTTGATCAACTCAGAGGGTTGAAGTGGAAATGGCCCCAAGGCTATCCAACGGGTTGCGCCATTGGTGGTGGTTCCCACTCCTGGAATCAGGGTGATGAAAATCACTCCCAACAGGAGTATGACAAACCAATCAGCGATTTCTAGAACAGAACGTAGGGGGAAGTTCACCACCAGGTTAAAGGCTACTAGCCCCAGGATGACTGAGATGATTTGGCGCTTGAAGTAGTACATCCCATCTCCAAACTCAGCATCTGCGCTGGGATAGGACGCCGAAAATAGCACGACTAACCCGATAAACAGCCAGAGGAAGGTGAGCCACCGCAACAATCTGGCATCTATTGCCCAATCCTGGGCAGAGGAATTAAAAACAGGAATTAGCTGGCGTAAATTCACAGCGACTTGGCGTATAGGTAACATTCAGCGGCAAGGAATCACAAAGCGATCGCTCTGGCGGATGCACGGAGTGCTGCTCGCTCCCCAACATTAGCAGCGGTACCGACCAAAATGATAAGGCGCTTTGCCCTATATCGGTTCATCCGCTCCCGATTTTCTTTGCTTTTCTATAAATCTTTCTGACATCTAACGGCATCAGGCGATCGCTTTCTAAATCAAAAATTTATTAATCTACCCTCTAAATTAAAGCTTTCAAGAAGATTGCTTCACTGACGATCTTTGTATTGAACTTAACCGTATGATTACCGAATCAAAATTCTAAATTTCAGTGGTTTAAGTAAAAACGCGACCTTATTACTTCGTAATATCTATCGCCCCTATTACGTATAATCACGCAGACCACTTAGAGTTTTGGATTGAGCAAGCTGAAAAAGCTCAATTAGCCCCCAAGACTACAGAGACGATTCCCTATTTCCTATAAAGTTGAGCGAGATTACTTAGAAATGCAGGTCAAAACTCATCCTCTCAATGTAACGGTGCTGACTGTCCTGGTGTTGGCAGGATTTATCGGCATCGCCTCCATCCTATTAGCTCTCGTCAGCTCATCTTCACTCTACTCATCTACACATCCAGTGGTGATACCTTGGATAGGCGAGCAGCATCGATGTGAGACAAGCGGTAGAACTTGGAGAGAAGAGAGCGAGGAAGAATGCCTGGATTACGAACACAGCGCTGAGTTCTAAAAGAATTTGGCTTAACAGAAATTCCGGAAAAATCCTTGACAAGAAGTCAATAAATGCTTACCTAGCAAACTTTAGTCGTTGTTTTTAATCTAGTTCTTATATGATTCACAAATTACTAGCAACAGAATCGCTCTAGGCGTCTGCTGAAAAAGGGAGCTTCGGGAATCGAAGTGTAGCCTAACGGGACTTAGACAAAAACTGATAAAAAAATGGCTTCAAACTTAGACAGAGAAAAATTTTCAGCTCAAAAGAGCATAAATCCAGTATTCACAAGGGTTTCAGGCATTTTTTGATTATCGACCTTTTTTTCTTGCTCAGAGAGGTTTTCAGCCCCTAAAGGGGCTAGAAAATGCCTAAGTCCCACTAATAAAACGAATTGCTATCGAAAGCGGCTATTGAGCCACAAAAAAAGAGGTCCTTAAGACCTCTTTGCATTTGAATCTTATCTAAATGTTGAAAATTCCGTAAACAAGCCTATTTCCGCAAATTAAAGTAGACCAGTATTTACTCCTGGCTTACCAGTAGCCAGCTCAACCTTAACGATTTTTCCACCCATTTTCATAATCCGCTGCTGTTCGCGAAACCAATTTTCGTAGGGAACGAGTTTCGTGAAATAAGTGTTTTGCAATTCCCGCTGAGTCCGGATACGGGTCTGGCTGGGAACACAGGCAGTAATTTTAAACATCCGCATGGTTAATTTCTCCTAGTCAGGTGGTGAGGAAATTTTTGATCTCAATCAATCTTTGGATTGGCGTATCTAATTAAGACACCGAAGGCTGGGAGTCAAGAGTCAATACTAGACCGCTAAAACTTATCAACTTAATTCGACAAGCCTTTGACGAGCTAGCATTCACTCCAGACTTCCCAGACTTCACCAGACAAAACGCAGTCGCTTAAAACTTAAGCGATGAACGAGCGCTTACGCTTAGCTCAAGCCAGAGCAGATGTAGTCTAAATAAACGCCCATTTCCTTACCAGCATCAGCACCCACCAAGCTGGCGGTAACTTCTTTCATGGCTTGGATAGATTGCACAGTAGCGGAGATGGGAACACCCAAGGAGTTGTAGGTTTCCTTCAGACCGTTCAGCACGCGCTCATCCAAGATGGATGGGTCGCCAGCCAGCATGGCATAGGTGGAATAGCGGAGGTAGTAGTCCAAGTCGCGGATGCAAGCAGCATAGCGACGGGTGGTGTACATGTTGCCACCGGGACGGGTGATGTCAGAGTACAACAGGGACTTAGCAACCGCTTCCTTAACGATGGTGGCAGCATTAGCGCTAATGGTGGTTGCTGCACGAACGCGTAGTTCGCCAGTGTTGAAATAGCCCTTGAGCTTTTCCAAAGCACCAGTGTCAAGGTATTTACCTTGAACGTCAGAGGAATTGATAACAGCAGTAATTGCGTCTTGCATTTTTCTTGTTTCCTTATCTTACGTAGTCAGGTTCTAATCCTTAGCAGGGGAAGGGAAACACCCTACTGCATGGCACCAATCACGTAGTCGAAGTAAGCGCCTGCTTCAGAAGCATCTTCGCCAGACATCATGGAGGAAGCAGCATTCTTCATAGCGCGAACGCCTTCAGCAACTGCGTCAACCGGGGTACCCAGAGACTTGTACATTTCACGAACGCCAACCAAACCGATTTCTTCAATCGGGGTGACATCACCAGCAACGACTCCGTAGGTGATCAGGCGTAGGTAGTAGTCCATATCCCGCAGGCAGGTAGCGGTCATTTCTTCACCGTAAGCGTTGCCACCGGGAGAAACAATATCAGGACGCTTTTGGAACAACTGGTCGCCAGCTTGCTTGACGATGCGCTCGCGAGAGTCGGTCAACGTTTGGGCAATCCGGAGGCGACGCTCACCGGAGGTCACAAAGTTCTTGATCCGGTCTAGTTCGCCTGGGCTAAGATAACGAGCCTCGGCATCAGCATTCACGATGGATTTCGTGACGATACTCATTTGTGGATTCCTCCAATCAAAAGAAAAGTTTTACCAGATGGTTTGAAACTGGCATTCGCCAAGGAATGTGGAAGCCTGTCACTGCTACAAGAATACTTGTTCGGTATCTTTAGCATTTTTCAGTGTAACCATCCGTACACACTGCCTGGGACTCAGCTACCTTCCGCAAATAATTTTGCGGCATTCTGTTCACATTCCAGGTCTCTTCTTAACACTTTTTAATATTGTTCCTCATTTTGGGGCTTTGAGGGCGATCGCAGCGGGTTTCGCTGGGGTCAGTTGGTCATCAAAGAGCGATCGCTTGCTTGGGAGGGGAGCGATCGCTGTCAGGATTTTTGAATTTCTGCACCCCTGAGCATCAATCACCTTTTATTCCCCCTTGTCCTCCAAATCTTCGCGGCTCCATAAAAATGCGATCGCCCATTCCATGCCCTAATCTGTTCTGCTGATTTAGCTTTAGCAGAAACTTTAAGGGATTCAAGTTGTGGACACTAGATGAGCCACTTTACCACAATGCAGTTGGACAAGGTTTTGCAGTGCGGTTATTGGGGGAATTTGACCCGAAGAATCTATCTCATTGGAGGATGATCGACAAGATAGCGATCGCCTCTTCTATTTCTATTTCTGTGGTTTCTGGAGCGCTTCTGCGTTTCGATAAACTCCCCGCGTCATCCAGAGCACAGAGCAAAACTTCCGATTCATTAGGAATGGGGAACGGGTCATATTAATCACCCATTCCCCATTCCCGACTCTCGGATTTATCGGCTCAAGCGATTACCGATGTAGGAAGGCGACATATCTGACCAGGATTGTTTCACCAAGTCAGCTGCTGCTTTCACACTGCCCAGATAATTACCCGCTGGCAGGGACGGGAAGCGGTTGTAAGGCACCACATCCTCGCCGAAGTAACGAGCATACTCAGGACTATCCACCATTGCCTCTACAGCCGCCTTCAAGCCGCTATCCGCCAGCAGTTTGTTGTACTGCCGGATTTCACCTTGGGTAGCGGGTGCGCGTCCCAGCAGGTGCCGGAATAGGAACTCAATCACCTTGGTGTTGGGATAGGGGGCATAGAAGCGACGGCGATAGATATCGGAACTCGCCAGACTCTTCACAAACTCGCGCACCGAGATTTCACCGTTGCGGAGTCTGCTATCGAGATCCGAACGGCGCAGTTCCCCAGGAACTTGACCGCTGAAGATATCCATCACCTGACAGTAGATGGCATTAATCACCTGTGCAGATTCACCCTGGTTCATTCCTGGGTTCATCCGGTAAATTCGAGCAGGCTTACGCCGCGATGTCCCAACTCCAACTTCAACGGATTGCCCGTCACCGTTGGTAAAGGAACGACCCAACTCGATAAACAGCGGCTTACTCATGTCGCGCTGACGAGCTTTTGCAGCGATATCTGCGATCGCTTTACCCATCAGCGGCATCTTCGCCACATCCATGCGCGACTGCACCGGCTTGAAGCTGGGAACCACCAAGTCATCATTCTGCTTGGTCAGTTGGTTATACAGCTTCTCGGTATTCGGGAAGTTTGCCGCTGGCAGGGTCGGGAAGCGGTTGTAAGGCACCGTATCTTCTCCGAACGCCTGGGCATACTCTGGGCTATTCACCATTGCGCCCACAAAGCCCCGAAGCCCTTCAGATGCAAGGATCTGGTTATACTTGCGAATTTCTACTTGGTCTAGGGGTGCCCGTCCCAAGAAGTGCTTCGTACCCAACTCGATCACCTTAGTGTTCGGGTAGGGAGTATAGAACTCTTTGATGTAGAGGTCTGAACCTCCCAACGCCTCAATAAATTCCTTGAGGTTGATTTCACCATTCCGCAGCTTGCTTTCAAAGTCGCTGAATTGGTTCTTCACGATATAGGGTTCAATATCGCGCTCGAAAATTTGCCGGTATGCTGCCCGGATTGTGTTTTGCACCAACGCTTTGTCGTTGGTTTCTGTCAGCTTAAAGACCTTGGTTTGCTCGCGCTTCTTGCTGACACCCTGGTTGATGCGGAATTGAATGTCGGGTTCTGTCCGCAGCTGCGTGACTTGACCGAGTTCCACAAAACGAGGGGTTTCTTGCTTCTCAATTTTCAGAGCTGTGTCGGCAATGCTGCCAATCCGAAGGCTACGCAAGCTGACTCCAGCTGGTGTCAGATAGCGCTCGTAAGGAATCGTATCTTCCCCAAATGACTCGCTGTATTCGGGGCTATCGATAATCGCGTCAACCAGGGCGTAGAAGCCTTTTTTGGCGCAAATATCAAAATACTTGTTAGTTTCCTGACGTCCATAGGTGGGACGACCCAACAGACGGCGGTGGATGTATTCAATCGACTTGGTAACGTACAGCGAAGTCCAGTACAACTTGCGGAACAAGTCAGACTTAGCCAGAGCGCGGATGAACTCCCGCACTGTGGTTTCGCCGTTCTCCAGCTTGATTTCCGCCACTTTGAGGCGCTGACCTTCATAGACATCCCGCCCGAATACTTGCAGGTAGGCTGCCTTAATCACCGCTTGGGTGGAACTTTCGGAGTATTTAACGCTGGAATTCTTCACATACCGTTTGAAGGATGTGCCGCCGTTCCCACCTGGACCGGGGAGTTGATCCAGTTTAAACACTTTCGGACCCAAGGAACCCGGAGCTTTGGGACGAGCTGCTGGGTTGCTCAGTTGGTTGTCAATTCCTGGGCCTTGGCGGATCAGGATGCGACGAGTATCTTTACCAAAGGGAGCAGGACGGGTGTTGGGATTTTTGGTTTCTTTGGGGAAGATTGCCCCAAACTGAATTTCCAAGGGGTCGTTGCCGGAACCATACGGATGTTGGTCGGGCAGCGGTCGCTCATAAGCAGCAAATGTGGTGAGGAACTGCGGTACCTTGCGGAAAGGCGCGCTGTAGTTCAACAAATCTTGCTGCGGTCCCCAGTTGCGACACTCCTGCGCTTCTTGACCCAAACCCCGGATGTAGGGCACGGTTTCTTCGCCGAAGTAGTCGGAATATTCCTTAGAATCCACCAGGGCATCAACGAGACCGGGTAGACCTTTGCTGGAAACAATGGAGAAGTATTCTTGGACTTCTTCACGGCTGGATGGGCCACGACCCAGGAAGTGACGGAATGCCAGTTCCAGAGCGCGACTGTTGATATATGGCTCGTAGAAGTTTTTGCGGTAAAGAGTAGATTTACCCAAGCGGCGGATAAATTCTTTCATTGAGATGTCGCCATTTCTGACCTTGGATTCTAAGTCAGAGATGCCAAGGCTGTAAGCGCGAGTAATGTCGCGCTCAAAGACTTGCCGATAGGCGGCTTTGATGATTTCTTGCTTTTCCGAAGATGACAAACCGGGCTTCATGGCGTACTTGGGACGCCGCTCGGCTGAATTGAAGTAAATTTGGGGCAGTTGCAGACCTTGCTGATCGCCAGAAGGACGCTGCCGCACTTTGTCGGAGGGGGTGGGGGCGCGGAATTCGCTAATCAGCACTTCAAAGTACTGGTTGACAATCGTTGTCCCTTCCTCGTCGCGCCGGAAATAACCCAAGGCGGCTGCCCGCATTTCCTGCAACGCCACAATTGTCGCTTCGCCGGAGCAAGCATTTTCAATGATTTCCCGCAAACCCCGCGTGTTAACCGCGATGATATTGGGGTCTCCGGCAACAATTGCGTAGGTCAGGTAGCGCAAGAACCAGGATAAGTCCCGCAACGACTTCTGCATATTGCCCGGACCGTAGCGGGCAACGTTGATCGGTCGGAAACCAGCTGGGGTAGGACCGCCACCGCCTGCGCTGAAGAGCGATCGCAACCCCTGCAAAAAGCCACCGCTGCTTTCCACATAGGTGACATTTCCCAGCGCCATCCCTTGTTTGACATCCGGAACGTTCGCCGTCACCAATTCGGGTTCGCGAGGCTTTTCTAAGAAAGCCATCGGGGAACCCCCGACGAAAATGCGGTTGGCAGCACGGGACACAATCAGGTCTGCATTTTGGGTGAGCGTTTGAGCAATCTCAAGACGCTTGCTGCCGGAACTGAAATAGCTCTTCAGTTCATCCAGCTCACCTCTCCCTAAGAAGCGGTCTTGTTGTTCCGCTTGCGAAATAGTTGCAACTGGTACTGTTTGATATAGTTGCGGACGCGCAACTGAGCTTCCACCACTTGCCTTAACACTCATTGGATCTCAAAAGCTCCCTATCTAAATCGTCACTGCGTTAAACATGACCAGAGTGCCACTGATGATGAATGATGAATTGTGAAGGTTGAGGGATTAAAGTTAACCAACCGCCACGGGAGCGACTGACCCGGAGAAAGTGGCTTTTTCCCTACGGCTTATGGCTTATCAACTTCATTCTTGCGCCTTCAACATCTCAGCGTTCATCTTTGAGCCTTTATCCTTTAACTGCCTGGGGTTAATCAGCTCAGTTTTTAGATTAAAACTTTTCGGGCTTCTCAGACTGGTTTGTTAAAAAGTGTGTAGAACCCTATCTAGGTGTTCACAAGGTCATAATACTAAATGGCGGCAGATTCCCTGAGAAGAGCGATAAGTTTTGTTACTTAAGACGCCGTCTAGCTACAGATGACCTGCCCGGACATCTCTAACTTTACCCTTTAACGTGATATGGAAATCAGGCAGGATATCAGTTCCGCCGTCCAACGACTTTACGATACTTACCCTTTTCCACCAGAACCTCTGCTGGATAGTCCGCCTCCCGGCTACAACTGGCGCTGGAATTGGCTAGCTGCTTATCACTTTTGCACCAATCAAACACCCCAAAAGCAGGATGTCCGCATTTTAGATGCCGGATGTGGCACGGGTGTAGGAACAGAGTACCTGGTTCACCTCAATCCGGCTGCTCAAGTGGTGGGAATTGATTTGAGTTCGGGCGCTTTGGAAGTGGCACGAGAGCGTTGTCGCCGTTCCGGGGCAAATCGCGTCGAGTTTCATCACAAGAGCTTGTATGACGCGCAGGAACTACCGGGTGAGTTTGATTTAATCAATTGTGTTGGGGTTTTGCATCATTTGCCCGACCCGATTCGGGGAATTCAATCCCTAGTGGCGAAGTTAGCGCCGGGAGGCTTGATGCATATTTTCGTTTATGCTGAGCTGGGGCGCTGGGAAATCCAGTTGATGCAAAAAGCGATCGCACTGCTTCAAGGCGAACGGCGAGGCGACTACCGCGATGGCGTTCAGGTGGGGCGTCAAATATTTGCCGCTTTGCCAGAAAATAATCGACTGGTCAAGCGAGAAAAAGAGCGCTGGTCTTTAGAAAATCAGCGGGATGAGTGTTTTGCAGATATGTACGTTCATCCCCAGGAAATCGACTACAACATCGACACTCTTTTTGAACTCATTGATGCTTCAGGTTTGGATTTTGTTGGTTTTTCTAATCCCAAAAACTGGGAATTAGAGCGACTCTTGGGGAAAAATCCAGACTTGCTCGAACGGGCAAAAAATTTGAGCGATCGCGAACGTTATCGTTTAATCGAATTATTAGACCCAGAAGCGGTCACTCACTACGAATTTTTCCTGGCACGTCCTCCCCTATCCAAAGCAGATTGGTCATCGGATGAGGCGCTGTTGGCAGCTATTCCAGCTCGAAACCCATGCATGGATGGATGGCCTAGCCGCTGTCTGTTTAACTACGATTATCAGATTGTCAATTTGTCAGAGGGAGAGTTTGAATTTTTGCAAGCGTGTGATGTTAACTCAGAAAAACGCCGAAGCGTAAAAGAAATTTTGGCGACTGTTTCGTTGGAGTTGGATCTTGTGCGATCGCTCTTAAAACAACAGCTAATTATGCTGACCCCGAGTTAACAAATCGGTAATTGTTAATGGGTAATAGGAAATTCGTGACGATTCATTCCCTATTACCTATTCCCATTACCAATATTTCATATATAAAATCAGCTTGCCTTACATTAGTTACCCTGGTTTGGCTGCGGGTTCCTTGGTTCTGCTTCCCAAATGATCTCTCGTTTTGGCTCTTCGTTGTCGTCTGGAGTCTCAGCAGGCGTTGGTTCGGTGATTTCGGCAGGAGTCTCAGCAGGGATTTGATTTTGTGGTTCTTCTGGAATCTCAGCAGGCGTTGGTTCTGGAACTTCAGCAGGAGTCTCAGCAGGGATTTGATTTTGTGGTTCTTCCGGAGTCTCAGCAGGCGTTGGTTCTTGGACTTCAGCAGGAGTCTCAGCAGGTGTTTCAGATGGAGCTTCATCTCCTGCTTCAAACTCAATCGTAATAATCGGTTTAGCCTCCTGATAGATAAAGGCTTCCATATCTCCTATAGGATTTCGCGCACTGTTAAGGCTGTCACCATCATAGGGGGGAGTGCCATTGAAGAATTTTTCAAGCCGGTAGGTTTGAGCCACGGCTGGGGAACAGATAAAGACACTTAATCCAATGATGCAGATTAACCCTTGAGTTTGAGGTTTCATTTAACCAATACCTCCTCAACTACAGCTACCTGTAGTCTATATAACCACCAAAATTAAACGAAGTTTCCAGTTTATATCCTTTAGTGACTTCTGTAAAACTTGAACAAAAAAATTAGTTCAGATGGAATCGGCAACAAAAAGGACGTGATTGTACTCCTTGAAGGATTTTTTCAGCATCAAAGAATATTTTGATATCGTCAAGAACAAGTTTTGCTGGCATTGCTAATGGAGACAATTGCCCCTAAAACAATAGGAAATATAGCAGTTGTAAATGATTCTTGAAGACGAGATTCGCGACTGCTTAGAGAAGTCGCACATCTGAACCTCTGTACAAAAAACAATTCCCCTAACTTCCTTGATTAAGAAAAATTTAGGGGAATCAGTTGTGTAAAAAATGCAATTATAAAAATATAAGCCTTCAACCTTTACTTAGAGTAAATAAAAGATGAGGGCGTTATTAGAACTTGCATGACTACCTTAGTGAACCTGGTTGGTAGGGCTGGTTCGTGGGTCTTGCATCTCTTTGTAACTGGCTTTCCGACTGATTAGGATTGTTGTTTTCTGGTTCTGTTAACTTGCGATTGGTTGCCGGTGTCGCATTCTGAGTTGATTCCCGAACCTCGCTATCATCGTTAGAGGTTTCCCGATTTCCAGTCGGGTTGCGGGGTTCAATAACGTCGTCCCCCGTATATGGGGGGAGACCATTGAAAAAGTCTTGTAACGGTGTGTTTTGAGCTACGGCTGGGGAACTGATGAGGGCAGTTAATCCCAGGATGCCAATCAGCCACTGGGTTTTAAATTTCATTTGACCAATACTTCCTTAACTACGTGTCGTCTCCTAGTATTCAAGTTAAGCAAGTTTGCTTTTTGTAACCTCTAGCTGCCGACGTATCACCTGAGATTAAAACTCAGCCAGATAAAACTAGCAAACGAAGCGATCGCTACTACACCCAGAGCGCTACTGTACCCATTTGATAATTCTTCTGGCGTCACAAACCGATGGCGAGGCGATCGCTCCTTGACACTTCTGTTTCTAGAGTGTTCTGTGCGGTTCGTTTTTTAGGAGTCCAAGAGAAGTGCTATAGACGCGCCTTTTCCGTGTGGGCTAAGACAGTAGATGTCGCTGCACACTTCTCGAAAAATCGCTATGCGCTCTCAAATCGGACTTTGCGCCTTCATCACCTTCCTGGCTACTATTCTGAGTGTCGATTTGGGATTTCCAACTGTAGATTGGCAATTCATCCAAAATCCAAAATCTTCTAGCGCCATCCAAAATTCTCAGGCGTTGGCTCAAACCCTAGCCGAGCGAGAAACCGAAGCCGATCGGTTGCTAGAGCAAGGGGTTGAGCAGCAAAAGAAGGGTCAATTTAGAGCTGCCTTACAGTCTGGACAAGAAGCATTGAAGATTTACCGAGAAATCGCCGATCGCAAGGGAGAGGGGGCGGTTCTTAACAATTTGGGAGAAGCTTATCGATCGTTGGGTGAATATACACGAGCGATTGAGTTCTATCAACAAAGTTTAGCGGTGGATCGTTCCCTCGGCAATCGCAAAGGAGAGTCATACGTTCTAAATAATTTGGGCATTGTTCATCATCATTTGGGCGATTATGCCAAAGCAATTGATTACTTTGAGCAACGTTTAACGATCGCGCGAGAAATTCGCGATCGCTCCGGAGAACAAGGCGCTCTGGGAAATATAGGGATTGTCTTCTATTCCCTGGGAAATTATGTCAAAGCGATTGATTTCCATCAACAGAGTTTAGCGATCGCGCGAGAACTTGGCGATCGCTCTGGGGAAGGTGCATCTCTGAATAATTTGGGCATCGCTTACGATTCTCTAGGCAACTATTCACGAGCTATTAATTACTATCAACAGCGTTTACCGCTGGCGCGAGAGTTAGGTGAGCGTCACGCAGAGGGGCAAGTTCTGGGGAATCTAGGCGTTGCTTACATGGATTTGAGGGATTATCCCAAAGCAATTGAGTATCTGCAACAGCGAATCGCGATCGCGCGGGAAATTGGCGATCGCTTAGGGGAAGCAACAGCACTGGGAAATTTAGGCAATGCTTACACTTCCTTGGGCGACTATGCCAAGGCAATTGATTATCAGCAGCAGCGGATCGCGATCGCGCGGCAAATTGGCGACATTGAAGGCGAAGGAACGGCGCTAAACAATTTGGGAGTGGCGCTTCGCCGAGCGGGCAAGCTTACAGAAGCTGAAAAAACCCTAAGCGCAGGAATTCAAATTTGGGAATCGCTTCGGCAAAAATTAGGGAATAACGATACTTACAAGGTGTCAGTTTTTGAACAGCAAGCCAAAACTTACCGTCTGCTGCAACAAGTCCTCATCGCCCAAAATAAAATAAATGAAGCGTTGGAAATTGCCGAACGGGGTCGGGCGCGGGCATTTGTGGAGTTATTGATGACGCGCGTCGCTTCACCCAATGCTCTAACAACCATTACTCCCCCTAACATTCAGAAAATTCAACAAATCGCCAAAGAACAAAACGCCACACTGGTTGAGTATTCAATTATCGTCGATAGTTTAGAAGAAAAAAATCGAGAAAAAATCGAAGAATCAGAACTCTATATTTGGGTCGTTAAGCCCACAGGTGAAGTGAGTTTTCGCTCCTCTAACCTTAAACCTCTGTGGCAGCAACAGAATACAGACTTGGCAAAGCTTGTTGTCAATAGTCGAGAATCAATTGGTGTCAGAGGTCGCGGGTTGAGTGTTGTTAGCAAAGTAGATGAAACAAGTCAAGCTAAACAATTACAACAACTTCATCAGCTACTGATTCAACCAATTACCGATCTGTTGCCAAAAGAGGCAAATGCCCGTGTTGTTTTTATTCCTCAAACATCTTTATTTTTGGTTCCCTTTGCCGCTCTGCAAGACCGTTCTGGCAAATACTTAATTGAACATCACACCATCCTGACTGCACCCTCGATTCAGGTACTGGATTTAACCCGTCAGCAAAAACAACGTGTAGAGACTCGAAGTTTAGCCTCTCGACAAAACCCGAATGTGCTAGTGGTTGGCAATCCCAATATGCCCAGTGTTTCTCTTAAGCGGGGAGAATCGCCTCAAAAATTGTCAACGCTCCCTGGTGCGGAACGGGAAGCTTTAGCGATCGCTACTCTACTTAATACCAAAGCTCTCATTGGCAACTCTGCCAATGAATCTGCGGTTGTCCAGCAAATGTCTAAAGCAAAAATGATTCATCTTGCGACTCACGGGTTGCTGGATGATTTTCAGCGTAGCGGAGTACCGGGAGCGATCGCGCTGGCTCCTTCTGGTCAAGATGACGGGTTGCTCACCGCCAGCGAAATCCTCAATCTCAAGCTCAATGCCGAGTTAGTTGTCTTGAGTGCTTGCGACACTGGGCGAGGTAAGCTGACTGGCGATGGCGTGATTGGATTGTCTCGCTCTTTAATTACTGCGGGTGTCCCCAGTGTCATCGTCACTTTGTGGTCGATACCCGATAATCCTTCTGCCTTGTTGATGACCGAATTTTATCAAAATCTGCAACAAAACTCCGATAAAGCACAAGCTTTGCGAAGCGCGATGCTGACGACGATGAAACAATATCCTGACCAACCCAGCGCTTGGGCTGCATACACGTTGATTGGGGAAGCTGAGTAAAAAGCTAGGGAAAATCGCCGCAAGCTGCTACAACAAGGGGCGGGGCGATACCCACGCTGATGCCTAAAATGCTTTTTAAATAAGAACCCATGAGCATGAATGCGAAAAATGCTTCTTGGATGAGAACTCATGAGCATGAATGCGATCGCTACCAGAGAGAACCTTTTAATTTGCTGACATCGACTTAATTCTTTTTTAAGTAATGTTACCTCTGCATGGTATATTCAAAATGTTTGGTTCTGACCTGTAGTAGTCAGACCAAATAGCACAAGCTGAAACACATCAGTTGTGAACTTGTCAAACGAATCTCAAACAACCACGCCGACCACCGAGGAGTTACCACAAACTGGTTCGCCTGTATCAGAACCAGATGGCTCCATGCAAGAGTACTACCAACTTCAACAAGAGTTGTTGCTGACTACACTTGCTTTGAGCGGGATTATTTTTATCTCCGTCTGGATTTTTTACTCTCTCAACATTGCCCTGAATTACTTGATAGGGGCGTGCACATGTGTGGTTTACTTGAGGATGTTGGCTAAAGACGTTGAGCGACTTGGCGCAGAGAAACAGCGTCTGAGTAAGACTCGGTTTGCTCTGTTTATTGGGTTGATTATAATCGCAACCCAAGTGAATAAGCTACAGATTCTGCCCGTTTTTTTGGGATTTCTGACTTATAAAGCCTCCCTCATCGTCTATATGCTTCGGACTTTGTTTCCCCCGGACGCTCGATAGGTTGGACAGTGTTAGAATTCTCCACTCTTTAATCCCTGGAGAACCCTCATTGAATGGAAATGCTAAGTATTCTTTCCGCCTTTAATTCATTCCCTCTCGCCAAACTAGAAGTTGGTCATCACCTTTATTGGCAAGTGGGAAATCTTAAGATTCACGGGCAAGTTTTTCTAACTTCCTGGGTTGTTATTGGTATTCTTCTGCTTGCCTCGTTAGCTGCAACTCGGAATATTCAGAGAATTCCTAAAGGTATCCAAAACTTCATGGAATATGCTCTAGAATTCATTCGAGATCTGGCTAGAAACCAGCTTGGCGAGAAAGAATACCGTCCGTGGGTGCCATTTATTGGCACGCTGTTTCTGTTTATCTTTGTCTCAAACTGGTCTGGTGCATTAGTTCCTTGGAAGCTAATTCACCTTCCAGAAGGAGAACTAGCAGCTCCCACTAATGACATCAATACCACAGTGGCACTGGCATTGCTAACTTCTTTAGCGTATTTTTACGCGGGTTTTAGCAAGCGGGGTTTAGGGTACTTTAAAAAGTATATTGAGCCGACACCAATCCTATTACCCATTGCCATTTTAGAAGATTTCACAAAGCCCCTTTCCCTCAGCTTCCGTTTATTTGGCAACATTCTGGCGGATGAACTGGTAGTAGCAGTATTAGTGCTACTGGTTCCCCTGTTTATTCCTCTGCCAGTTATGGCGTTGGGGCTATTTACCAGTGCCATTCAAGCTTTAGTGTTTGCCACCTTAGCAGCTGCATACATTCATGAAGCGATGGAGGGGCATGGTGATGAAGGGCATGAGGAGCATTGACCTTTTTTAGAGGTAAGGAAGAAGGATATAAGATGAATAAAATCATCCCTCCTTTTCCATATCGCATTCGGGATGCCCTCAGTTGATAGAATTTGAGATTTGAGATTTAAGATTAAAAATCTTGGCTCAAAACTCAACACTTGTAAGGGAGCGGCATTGCCGTGTCTCTACTCGAAACTCTCTGTTGTTTGTTCTGTACTTCAAGGTAAGGAAATAATCATGGATCCATTGGTTTCTGCTGCTTCAGTTCTGGCTGCTGCTCTCGCAATTGGTTTAGCTGCAATTGGCCCTGGTATCGGTCAAGGAAATGCTGCTGGTCAAGCAGTCGAAGGTATTGCTCGTCAGCCAGAAGCAGAAGGGAAAATTCGCGGCACCTTGCTGTTAACCCTGGCTTTCATGGAATCCCTTACCATTTATGGTCTGGTGATTGCCCTAGTTCTGTTGTTTGCTAACCCCTTCGCTTAACATTTTTTGTTTGAGTAGAGACGTGGTTAACCACGTCTCTACTCAAACGAAGTTTTTAGTGTCCAGTCCTGTTGATGTAAGTTGAACCCCTTGCCTAGAGGGTATAGAGAATATGACAAGTGAGATAATTTTGCTTGCCATTAAAACTGCTGTTCAAGCATAAAGAGGGAAGAAATGTTTGATTTCGACGCTACCTTGCCCTTGATGGCAGTGCAGTTTCTGCTATTGGCAGCGGTATTAAATGTGGTTTTCTATAAGCCACTGACTAAAGTGCTAGACGAGCGCGACGATTACATCAGATCGAATGAGATGGGTGCGCGGGAACGCTTGGCAAAAGCTGAGCAGTTAGCAAAGCAATATGAGCAACAGCTAGCGGATACCCGCAGGCAGTCTCAAGCGCTGATTGCAAATGCTCAAGCCGATGCCCAGAAAATAGGCGCTCAACAAGTAGCTGAGGCACAGCAAGAAGCTGTTGCAAAACGAGAACAGGCGTCTATAGAGATTGGGCAGCAAAAGCAAGAAGCTTTGCAATCTCTAGAAACCCAGGTGGACGAACTGAGTCGCCAAATTCTGGAAAAAATATTGGGACAGCAGCTGGTCAATAGATAGAGAGCTTGAAGGAAAAGCTGTCATTAGTCATTAGTCATTAGTCATTAGACCAAAGCCAATGACTGATGACGAATGACCAACTTCATACTTCAATGGGATGGGTATCATGGGGACTTTTTTCTTATTAGCCGAGGTGGCTCACTCAGCTGGCGCTGAATTAGCAGAGGCAGAGGGGCATCATGGTTTCGGTTTAAATCCGGACATTTTTGAAGCCAATCTAATTAACCTGGCAATTCTTATTGGTGTACTGTTTTACTTTGGACGTAACTTATTAGGAAATATCCTAAGCGAGCGTCGTGCAAGGATTGAAACGGCGATTAGAGAAGCAGAGCAACGCCAGAAAGAGGCAGCAGCTGCACTCTCTGATGCCCAGCAGAAATTAACTCAGGCTCAAGCGGAGGCAGAACGAATCCGCAAAGATGCTGAAGAAAGTGCGAAGGCAGCGAGAGAAGCCATTTTGGCGAAAGCAGCAATGGATGTCGAGCGCTTGCACAGAACAGCTGTTGCCGATTTGAACACTGAAAGGGAGCGAGCGATCGCTGAACTCAGAGCGCAAGTTTCTGCAATGGCGTTGCAGCGCGTTGAATCGCAACTCAAAAGCCAATTGGATGATGCTGCTCAACAACAATTAATTGACAGCAGCATCGCTAGTGTAGGAGGTCGCTGATGAAAGGTAGTATGGTTAGCGGTGAAATCGTAGAGCCGTATGCAGAGGCATTAATGTCCTTGGCTCAGTCGCAGAACCAGACAGAGCGGTTTGGCGAAGATGTACGATCTTTGTTGGGAGTCCTAGAAAGTTCTGAGGATCTACAGCATTTTCTGGGCAATCCAGTTGTAAGCGCTGAAAATAAAAAAGCGGTATTGCAGCAAATTGCTGGCGATGGACTTCACCCCTACATCCTCAACTTTTTGATGTTGCTGGTAGAGAGGCGACGTATCCTCTTTCTAGAGGGAATTTGCAAACAGTTCCAGGCACTTCTGCGGAAGCTGAATCAGACTGTTCTAGCAGAAGTTATCTCAGCGGTAGAACTGTCGGAGTCTCAGCAGCAAGCCATCGGTGAAAAAGTAAAAGCGATTAGCGGTGCCCAGCAAGTAGAACTCGATACCAAACTCGATCCAGATTTAATCGGTGGTGTCATCATCAAAGTGGGGTCTCAGGTATTGGATGCCAGTTTGCGAGGACAACTGCGCCGTATTGGCATACGCCTGAACAGTGCCGCCTAAAGTTGAAAGTTGAGAGTTGGAAAGGTAAGCAGTTTGTCGGTGGAAACTTTTCAGATGTTTGCAAGTTAAGCAAGTGAAATTTGCAAATCTTAACTTCTAATGTTCAACCTACCACCGCCAAAATAGAGAGCTTCAACCTTTAAGCTACCCTTCGAGAAGGGATTCTTCTTAAAACCTTCAACCTTTAACACAAACCCTTTCCTCCTTTAACAAGTAACCATGATCAGCATCAGACCTGACGAAATTAGCAGCATTATTCGGCAGCAAATTGAACAATACGACCGAGACGTTAGTGTTTCTAACGTGGGTACCGTATTGCAAGTAGGTGACGGGATTGCCCGGATTTATGGCCTAGACAAGGTCATGTCCGGGGAATTGGTGGAATTTGAAGACGGTAGCGTTGGCATCGCCCTGAACTTAGAAGAAGACAACGTGGGCGTGGTGCTAATGAGTGATGGTCGCAACATCCAGGAAGGTAGCTCTGTGAGCGCCACCGGCAAGATTGCTCAGGTGCCAGTGGGCGAAGCCTTGATTGGTCGTGTTGTGGATGCTCTCGCTCGTCCGATTGATGGAAAGGGAGACCTTAACACCACAGAAACCCGCCTCATTGAATCAGGCGCACCGGGAATTATTGCTCGGCGCTCGGTTTACGAACCGATGCAAACCGGCATTACCGCTATTGACGCGATGATTCCGATTGGTCGGGGTCAGCGGGAGCTAATCATTGGTGACAGACAAACCGGAAAAACTTCGATCGCGGTTGACACCATCCTCAACCAGAAAGAAGAAGACGTGATTTGCGTCTACGTCGCTATCGGTCAAAAAGCTTCTACCGTCGCCCAAGTGGTGAACGTGCTTCAAGAACGAGGCGCAATGGACTACACCATTGTGGTAGCAGCAAACGCTAACGACCCAGCAACCCTGCAATATCTGGCTCCCTACACGGGCGCTAGCTTGGCAGAATACTTCATGTACAAGGGCAAGGCGACGCTGATCATCTATGATGACCTCTCCAAGCAAGCCCAAGCTTATCGCCAGATGTCCCTGCTGCTGCGTCGTCCGCCCGGACGGGAAGCTTATCCTGGGGATGTGTTCTATCTCCACTCCCGTTTGCTGGAGCGTGCGGCAAAGCTGAGTACAGAACTGGGTGAAGGCAGCATGACCGCGCTGCCAATTATCGAAACCCAAGCTGGGGACGTTTCCGCTTACATTCCCACCAACGTGATTTCGATTACCGATGGTCAGATTTTCTTGACCTCCGACCTATTCAACTCTGGCTTGCGTCCCGCAGTGAACCCTGGTATTTCCGTGTCACGGGTGGGTTCAGCGGCTCAAACCAAGGCGATGAAAAAAGTGGCTGGTAAGCTAAAGCTGGAGTTAGCCCAGTTTGACGACCTGCAAGCTTTTGCTCAGTTTGCCTCGGATTTGGATAAGGCAACCCAAGACCAGTTGGCGCGGGGTCAGCGCTTGCGGGAACTTCTGAAGCAGCCGCAATACTCGCCGCTATCAGTGGCTGAGCAAGTGGCAGTTGTGTATGCAGGTTTGAATGGCTATTTGGATGATATTCCTGTAGAAAAGGTGGCTCCTTTTGCGCGATCGCTGCGGGAGTACCTGAAAAACAGCAAGCCGAAGTACATGGAAATCCTCCGCAAAGAGAAGCAGCTGACGGAAGATGCGGAAGGCATTCTCAAGGAAGCGATCGGTGAAGCTAAGAAGACCTTCATGGCGATGGCGTAACTTGTCCAAAGCGAATAGCTAAACGCGAATAGCTAATTGTAATCAGTAGCGCTTCGCAATTAGCTATTCGTAATTAGCCACTCGCAAAGGACAACTGACATCGGACAAAACTATGGCAAATCTAAAATTTATTCGCGATCGCATTCAGTCGGTCAAAAACACCAAAAAAATCACCGAGGCAATGCGCCTAGTTGCCGCCGCCAAAGTGCGCCGCGCCCAACAACAGGTGACTGCCACTCGCCCCTTTGCCGACCGCCTCGCTCAGGTTCTCTACGGTCTGCAAAACCGTCTGCGGTTTGAAGAAGCAAATCTGCCTCTGTTGAGAAACCGGGAGGTTCGGTCTGTAGGAATTTTGGTGATTACAGGCGATCGCGGTCTCTGCGGTGCCTACAACACCAACGTCATCCGTCGCGCTGAAAACCGCGCCAAGGAACTACAAGCCGAAGGTCGGGACTATAAATTTGTGCTGGTAGGGCGCAAAGCTATCCAATACTTCCAGCGTCGCGACCAGCCGATTGACGCTACTTATACTGGCTTAGAGCAAATTCCTACAGCAGCAGAAGCATCCAGAATCGCTGACGAACTGCTTTCCTTGTTCTTGTCAGAGAATGTAGACCGGATTGAATTGGTCTACACCAAGTTTGTCTCCTTGATCAGCTCTCGCCCAGTGGTGCAAACCTTGCTGCCGCTAACAACCCAAGGACTAGAAGCAAGAGATGATGAAATCTTCCGCCTCACAACTCGCGGTGGTGGTTTTGAGGTAACGCGGGAGAAAGTCTCTACCCAAGTTCGAGAGTTCCCACGGGACATGATCTTCGAGCAAGATCCAGTACAGATTCTCGATGCCCTCCTGCCGCTGTATCTGAATAACCAGTTACTGCGGGCTTTGCAAGAATCGGCAGCGAGCGAACTAGCAGCACGGATGACGGCGATGAACAACGCCAGCGACAACGCTAAGGAGCTGATTGGTTCTCTTACTCTGAAGTACAACAAAGCGCGTCAGGCGGCAATCACCCAGGAAATTCTGGAAGTTGTCGGCGGTGCCGAAGCGTTACAAGGCTAGATTTAGCTTTTCAATTTAATTTACACAGAGCGTCTGAGTAATCTCAGACGCTTTTTTGTTGTATGCACTCGCATCATCGAACGGATAGACCCACTTAAGCAGCACCTATCACTGCCCAAAGCAAAGCGTATAACAAAAAGTTTCTAGATTATTGCAATTTATTTACATACTGTTACAATAGTTAATATAGAGAAACAAAGGAAAGACAACCATGAGATACACCACCGACGAAAGAGGCATCCTCAACAACTATGCAGCCGAGCCTGCGGTGTACTTTGCCGAATCCCCCTCACCAGAGCAACAGCGTCGCTACGCTTTTCAAGGCGCGATCGCTACTTTGTTTGTCACCCTGCTAGTTCTGACTGCATTGGGTGTCAGCTAAGTTATTCAAGATTTACAGAGCAATACAACCAACCAGGACAAACAACCATGAAATACACCACCGACGAAAGAGGCATCCTCAACAACTATGCAGCTGAGCCTGCGGTGTACTTTGCCGAGTCCCCTTCACCAGAGCAGCAGCGTCGCTACGCTTTTCAAGGCGCGATCGCTACTTTGTTTGTCACCCTGCTGGTTCTGACTGCATTGAGTGTCAGCTAAACCTGAAGAAAGAGAAGTTTCAGACACTTATTTCCAATACTTAGGAGTTCGGTTATGAAGACTGACTTTGACTTTGATGCCCGCTATCAGTTTGCGCCGACTGTCTTTAACACTGATTTCAACAACTTTGCGCCCATCACTGCTAATCAAGCTTGGTCGTTGTTCTTTACCGCTGGTCGTAACGATGCGGCGCTGGGAGATAATCCTGAAGTAGGGCGACTCTTCAACAACATCTTGAGTGCTGTTGTCTTCACAGTGATTGTTGGAGCCTTTACTTTCTACTCGTTTTAAGACAAAGACAACGTGAAAATTTCTTCAACCCCAGCTCCTCCAAAGCTGGGGTTTCTCATTTCCAGCATTGTCGTTTGACCGGGGTGAGTAGCTAATTGATTCATGGAACAATAGAGAAAGTTTAGTTTCCGTAGGGAAGCATTCCCTCTAGCCATTGCTGCTCATGTCCAAGACACATAAAGTTGAAATTTACGATCAAGGGAATACTCAGACCCTTGAAGTGCCAGAGGATAAAACGATCCTTCAGGTTGCCTCTGCTGCTGGGTTAGACTTACCCAGCTCTTGCAATGCGGGAGTTTGTACTACCTGTGCGGCTAAGGTTCTAGAAGGCAAGGTAGAACAGGGGGATGGCATGGGCGTCAGTCCAGAGCTTCAGGCACAAGGCTATGTACTGCTCTGCGTCGCTTATCCCCGATCCGATTTGAAAATTGAGAGTGGGAAAGAAGACGAACTGTACGAGCTACAATTCGGGCAGTTCCAGAAGTAGGGCTACTCAGACTCGACAAGTAATTTCGCGGCTTTTCAAACAAAGCCTGCGGTCATTTAGCCTTAATTCAGCACAGGGCAAACTGGTATTTCAATATTCCGTACTAGAACCACTAAGATGACGACACACTTTATTACCGCAGAAATTGACCTTCAGGAATCGCCAGTGCAGTTACACTCTGCTATTGAGGCAGAATTGGAAAAACGGGGAGAACCCTTGCGCTGGGCGATCGCTTCTGTAGATGTCGAACAGCAGAAAGCCCACGTTGAGGCAATCATCACAGTCGCATCCGACTCAGCTCAGTGAATCGGCGTCCTTACACGGTTGTCTTAATTGTCCCGACTGGGGTTGGGGCAGCAGTTGGGGGATATGCGGGGGATGCGCTGCCAGTGGCAAGAGCGATCGCGCAAATCTCCGACATCCTGATTACCCACCCCAATGTCCTCAACGGTGCCCAGTTGTACTGGAATTTGCCCAACGCTTTCTATGTGGAAGGCTACGGACTTGACAAATTTGCGGCTGGGTGCTGGGGACTGCGACCCGTGCATCAGAACCGGGTCGGTTTAATCCTCGACCAAGGAATTGAACCCGAACTGCGGTTGCGGCATCTCCAGGCAGCGGATGCCACGAGAGCCACGCTGGGATTGAATCTCACAGATTATGTGGTGACAGACGCCCCGCTAGGGGTGGAACTGCGGACAGCGGCATCGGGAGCTAGTTGGGGGACGATTGGAAATCCTGATAGTTTATTACGGGCAGCAGAGGTACTGATTACTAAGGCGAGGGCAGAAGCGATCGCAGTCGTTGCCCGTTTCCCCGATGACATCGAAACCGAGGCGCTGGAAAGTTACCGACACGGGCAGGGAGTTGACCCCCTCGCCGGTGCTGAAGCTGTAATTAGTCACCTGATCGTGCGAACCTTTCAAATCCCCTGTGCCCACGCCCCAGCTTTGTTACCCCTGCCCCTCGATCCGCACCTGTCTCCCCGCTCAGCTGCCGAGGAATTGGGTTATACTTTTTTACCCTGCGTTCTAGTTGGTCTGAGTCGCGCCCCCCAGTTTATTGGAAAAACCCACAGTGGTACGACCTTACCTGGAGATGTGTGGGCAGATCGAGTCGATGCCGTCGTCGTACCCGCAACTGCTTGTGGCGGCAGTGCAATCCTGAGTTTAAGCCAAACGCGATCGCAGATTATTGCCGTTGAAGAAAATAAAACTCAGATGCAAGTTCCTCCAGAACAAGTGGGAATTAAAGCATTGCGGGTAAACTCATATTTAGAAGCACTCGGTGTCTTGGTGGCCCATCGAGCTGGCATTAGTCCAGGTGCCATTAGTCCAACCCTATCTTCGCTAGTCAGAATTCAGTAAGGCGGACAATCCTCTACTTTTACCCTTCATCCTTCATCTTTCCGAAGTGGCAAAACAGCTTCCTACCGATCCGGAAATCGAATCCCTAACGCGCACCCAAATTTTAATTGCGATGGGGGTGACAGCGGTTGTATTGCTCGTCATCGCCAAGCTGTCCCTGCATTTCGGCGCGTTTTCCGTTATGCCCGTGCGCCCGACCCTAGAAGCATTACTTTTGGGCGTCGGAATTGGGCTAGGAATTACGGGTGCCAGTAGCGTTATCTATCGCCTATGGCCTGGTTATCAGCGCAGCGCCGACTACTATCTAGAATTAGTCCTAAAACCCTTATTTTGGCCTGATTTGATCTGGTTAGGACTCTTGCCCGGTTTAAGTGAAGAATTGCTATTTCGGGGTGTAATGCTGCCAGCAGTGGGATTAAACTGGGTTGGGCTAGTAGGATCGAGTTTTTGCTTTGGCATCCTACATCTGAGTGGCCCTCAACAATGGCCTTATGCAGCGTGGGCAACCACTGTAGGATTGCTACTCGGTTATAGCGCCTTGGAGACGGGTAATTTGCTAGTGCCAATTGTGGCTCACATTACGACAAATTTAATATCCAGCTGCCTTTGGAAGCTGGATACTAAAAAGGCATAAATTTTAAGAATTAGGATATCGATTGTTGAGAAAGACAAGGGAAACTGCGATTAGTTGTAAAATTCTCTCTTCTTCTTCTCTGCGCTCTCTGCGTCCTCTGCGGTTCGTTTTTTCAGAAATCAAATAAAACTTCGATACCTTTTATCTTGTTAATGCGATCGCGCGGCTGCCAAAGCGATCGCTTGCGGCAATATCTTGTGTTCCTGAACTTGAATTCGGGCGTGTAGCGTTTCTAACGTATCGTCAGGAAGAATCGGGACAGCCGCTTGTAGCAGAATTTTGCCGCTATCAACTTCTACATTTACTAGGTGAACCGTACAACCAGTTATTTTTACACCTGCATTCAAGGCTTGTTCAACCGCTCGAATTCCCTTAAAACTCGGTAACAAACTGGGGTGAATGTTAATCATTCGATCCGGGAAAGCATCCACTAACACCTGTGTAACGACGCGCATCCAACCTGCCATAATTACCCATTCCACTTCATACTGCCGCAAGGTGTCCACAATTGTTTGATCTAACGCTTCGCGGCTGTTAAAGTCTCGGTGATTCAGCAAAACAGTGGGTACACCCCAGCCTTCGGCGCGGGTAGCGGCTTTTGCACCGGGATTATTGTAGATCAGAACTTTTATTTCGGCATTAAGTTGCTGTTGCGCGATCGCTTCTGCAACTGCCTCGAAATTACTGCCATTTCCCGACGCCATCACACCTAATTTTAAAGGAGAGCGATCGCTCAAAAGATTGGGAGGAACCGTTGGAGAAATTAGGCTGGGGATATAATTAGGGCTAGAATCAGATGTTGAGGGATTGAAAGTCATGGAGCTAGAAATAGACAATGAATTATTAATTGAATCTAATAATTTTTACATCAAAATATATCCTATAGAAACAGAGCTTAATTACTTACCCTCATTTGCAGCAAAAATTGACTGTAAAATTTCTTCAACAATTAAACTTCAATATAATTACAGCGATCGCATCTGGTTTAAATTTGAAGATTTTGATAAATTTATAACGGATGTACAAGGCATTGTATCTGGCATAAGGGAGATAGCGGAACTCAATTCTATGAGTCAACCGGCAATTTTCATAATTAGCCAATCTGGCAACTATTTAAAGTTTACTATAAATTTCGATGCGGGTTTCTCTTTTGCTGGAGATGGAATAAGAATCCAAGTGACAACATCTTTTCTTGAAGAATACGATTTTATAAACATTCTTTCAAGGTCTCTTACAGAATTTTGGGGAAATTTCAAATACCTTCTTAAAAAGGAGAACCCATAAATAAGGATTCAGGGAGAAATCGACCTAGCTATGAATAGATTTAGCCAATGTTGGATTCGTTTTCATAAACTCTTCAGCGTCCTACCGAATGGGAACCAGCCGGACACTGGATTTCCCCAGATATATCCTTAGGAGGCGTTGGCATTGCAGGTGGCGTGGATGAGGGTTTATCTGTTTCGCAAATTACTGTTCTTGTAATATTTTCACCATTATTTGTGACAACAAATACAGCACCCGTGTAGCTATTAAGTTCAGGGCGCTTGGCTCTGGCAGTGTGCATCACCCTCTGAGTGCCATTACCTTGAGGCACAATTTTGTAAATATAACTCTCTGTCTCTGGCTTAATCCCAATCCCTAGCTGCTCGATTGTTGTACTAAATTTATTATTTTCCAAGTAATAAGCTTGTTGGGAACGATTCATCGCCCCAATGTACATTTTCCCTTCAGATTGTTTTGCCTTGGTTGCTTGATTGTTAAAGGCTTCCTGAATATCAACTATTTTAGTATTGGGAGGTAAAGTGGGTGAGTCAGAAAGCTTTTGAACCGGGATTTCATAAGCAACCGGAGACTCAGAAGATGTTTCCGGCGGGAGGAGGAATAATTTACCTTCTGCCGTCAATACAAATTTCACCGTCTGATTGGATGATGGGTTGTTGACTTGCCATTGTCCTACCCATCGATCTGTCCCTGAATTGGCATTAGCAGCGCTGGGAGAGGAAGAATCTGAAGGTGTATTGGTTGAATTACATCCATAGATAGCGAGTAACCCAAGCAATCCGCTAAGCATTCTGAAACCAGGGTGTTGGCTGCGTTGCTTGAATACGGTTATATTCACGGTATCAGTTACTGACCAGAGATTAACAGGATCTTACCAGTGCCGCCAGGTAGAATAACGCTACGACGCTAACATTCAACGGTAAGCCAATTGCTCAATGAAAAATACGCACTCTTCTCGCAGGCAGCTGTTAGATAATGATGCGATCGCTGCCTGGATTTTTCTGACCCCTGCCTTAATTCTATTAGGGCTTTTTCTCCTATGGCCTATCGCTTATTTGTTTTACCTCAGTTTTACCACGGGTAGCTTTACCGCTACGGGTGTGCGCTTAGTGGGATTGAGAAACTACTGGCGTCTCATGCTGAGTCCTGAGTTTTGGCAAGTTCTCGGTAACACCGCTTATTTCACCATTGCCACGGTGATTCCCAGTTTGGTAATTCCTTTGGGTTTAGCAGTGCTATTAAATCGTGCCTTTGCCCTGCGAGGAATCCTGCGAACTGCCTATTTTATCCCCTCAATCGTCAGTCTCGTGGCAGCCGGTTTGGGGTTTCGCTGGCTGTTTCAAACCGAAGGGCCAATCAACGCATTTCTAAATCTTATCGGAATTGAACCGATTTCCTGGCTGGGTAGCACGTTTTGGGCGATGCCAGTGCTGATTTTGTTAAGCATTTGGAAGCAATTGGGTTTCAATATGGTGGTGTTTTTGGCAGGGTTGCAGGCGATTCCCTCCAGTCGCTATGAAGCGGCAGAACTAGATGGTGCCAATTCCTGGCAACAATTTTGGTACATTACCCTGCCAGGATTGCGTCCAACTCTCATCTTTGCCACCGTCACGACGGCTATTTTTACCCTGCGGAGTTTCGAGCAAGTTTACGTTATTACCGGCGGCGGGCCATTAAACTCGACTAATTTGCTGGTTTACTACATCTACGACCAAGCGTTTGCCCAATTTGATTTTGGTTATGCCGCAGCGGCGGCAACTGTGCTGTTAGCAGTAACGCTGGTGTTAGTGTATTTTCAGCTAAAAACTTGGGGAGATGAAGCTTAGGAATTGTGTTTATCGTCTACACCAAGTTAGCCATTTCCGATGAGGTAAGTTTGTCTAAGTTTGTTGAGCAAGGCTATAGCAATCCAATGTGAAATTTATCTTTGTTGTTTTTAACGAACCGCAGAGGGCGCAGAGAGAAGAGAAGAAGAGAGAAAGAATGGTGTTGCGAGTGAAATTAGGATTGCTATAGATATGCTCAAGGGGTTGAATCCATTGTGTTAGAGAACTTCTATCCAGAAATCAGTGGTAACAATCTTACCGTTGCGGTTAAACTGACCCCAGAGTTTATATTTTCCTGGTTCGGGAAATTTGGTATGGAAAAGAACCTGGCCTTCAGGAGTATCTTTCATGGCATGGGCGTGAATGTAATCTGCGGCTGTTAAGCTTGGTGACTGTCGGAGAATGACTAAATGACCTTTTTCTCCTAAGTACGGTTGCAAGTCTTTGACGGGTTGAGTGTTAGAAGCGTCTCGCAGATCAAACGTTAAGGTAACATCTTTACCTGCTTTGAGGGTTGACTCAGAAAATACAAGATTCGCTTTTGTATTTCCGAAAGTTTTAAACCGATTTAGATCGATTGCTGGCGCAGATAAAATTTTACCAGGAATCTGTGTTTTTACTGCCGAGACTTGTTCCTTTTGACCGGCTGGTTTGTAGTCACTTAAAAGAGTGTAATTACCCGGTTGAGGAAAACTTGCCTTGACTTCAAAACGCCCATTCTGCTTGTATGTGGGATGAAGATGGCTGAAAAACTGGAGATCGTCACTGACAATAATCAAGTGCATCAGTTTTTCTTGAAAAGTGTCAAACTTAGCGATCGCTTTCCCGGATTTGTCTTGAATATCAATCGCTAAAGGAACGGGTTTGTTCGGGGTAATCGTTCCTAGAATCGTCAGCTTCGCCTGTGCTGGCTGAGTTTCAGGCATCGATTCGTGCCCCGATTCGTGCTTCGATCCGTGCCCCATGTGATGCCCCGCATGAGGGTCGCCTCCAGCCGCATGATGCCCCGTATGGGAGTCATTCCTAGTGTTTGTAGGGGTCGCTTGCATCGTTCCATCCTTCATTTTCATCGTATGAGTGACTGCGCCTGTAGCGATCGCGCTTCCTGCCACTAAACCAACCAAACCCAAAAGCATTGACTTATTTTTCATTATTTTACTCCTCTTGATTTGCCGTTCCGGCTGCTTTTACTTCCAAGACACCTCTAGCCATATTCATTCCACAGGTAAAGGGATATTCGCCTGGGGTTTTTGGTGTGAATTCCACAGGTGTCAGCCGATTCAAATTCAAATCTTTAGCAATGTGAAAATCCGGTAAAATGATTTTTTCCAGACAACTACTGGGGTCTTTTCTGAAAAAATTGAGCCGCACAGGTTGCCCTGCTTTCACGACGACTCGATTTGGATCGTAACCGCCATCTACTTGGATAGTCAGTTCTTGAATTCCTTGATTTGCTGTCGCTTGTTGAGCTTGAGTTTTACTCACCAGAAACCACCAAAGTTCTAACCCAATTAAAGCCAACCCGCCTAAAGTAAGACCCAGTTTTAGCTCAAAAGGTTGCTTAATTTGACGAAATTGGTTTGTGGGCATTGGTGCCTCGGCTGAAGCGGCTTTTGCGGGTGTTCCTGAGAAAACCGAGAGCAAAATCCACAAAACCAGAAGATTACTCAACAATTTTTTTTGAGTTACCATATTTCCTCCTTTTCTATGCAGTTAGAAATTTACTCGTGGCTGAAAATTCCGCAAGCGCAAAGCGTTACTGACAACAGAAGCCGAACTGAATGCCATCGCTGCACCCGCAATCATTGGATTTAGCAACCAACCGAAAATAGGGAATAAAATACCAGCAGCAATTGGAATTCCCGCCACGTTGTAAATAAAGGCAAAGAAGAGATTTTGGCGAATATTCTGCATCGTGGCGCGACTTAATTGAATCGCAGTAACAATGCCTTGCAAGTCACCAGAAATGAGGGTGATATCGCTAGCCGTGATCGCGACATCGGTTCCAGTGCCAATCGCTATCCCCACGTCTGCTTGTGCCAGTGCTGGGGCGTCGTTGATGCCATCGCCCACCATTGCCACTACTTTACCTTCGGCTTGCAGTTCCTGGACTTTAGCGGCTTTTTGGTCGGGACGGACTTCCGCAAACACTCGCGTGATACCGACTTCTTGCGCGATCGCATCTGCTGTTTTGCGATTATCCCCCGTTAACATCACCACTTCTAAACCCATGCGGCGTAGCGATCGCACAACGCCTGCGGAAGAGGGTTTCAGGGCATCGGCAATGCCAATCAATCCCTGCATTTCGCCATCTACCGCAATCCAAACGGCAGTTTTTCCGGCAGATTCCCAAGCAACTTTTTGTCCTTGCAAAGGTAGCGTTTCAATCCCTAATTCATCCATCCAACGCTGAGTACCGATTTGCACCAGTCGGTCGGATACAATCCCTTGAACGCCACTACCCGCGATCGCTTCAAAATTTTTCGCCTCCGGCAATGGAAACTGCACTTCCTGAGATTGGGCATACCTTACAACCGCTTCAGCCAAAGGATGTTCTGAATTGCGTTCAACTGCTGCCGCTAACTTTAATAGCTTTATCTCATTGCTGTGGACAGTTCCTACCATCGTGATGTAGTCGGTAACAGTGGGTTTTCCCTGAGTCAGAGTCCCCGTTTTATCCAACACAATCGTTTGAATTTTATGCGCCACTTCCAGACTGTCAGCACCTTTAATTAAGATGCCATTTTCTGCACCTTTTCCGGTTCCCACCATCACAGAAGTCGGCGTTGCTAAACCCAAAGCACAGGGACAAGCAATAATTAACACTCCCACCATTGTCATCAGGGCCATTGTGAGATTGCCCATCACGTCGAACCAGATAATAAAAGTAGCGATCGCGATCGCAATCACCACTGGCACAAACCACCCGGTTACTTGATCCGCCAATCGCTGAATGGGGGCTTTGGCACCTTGCGCTTGTTGCACTAGTCGGACAATTTGAGCCAAAACGGTATCTCGTCCAACTCTCGTCGCCCGAAACTGAAAACTGCCAGTTTTATTAATCGTCGCCCCAATCACTTCATCCCCCGCCTGTTTCTTCACGGGCAAGCTTTCACCCGTCACCATCGCTTCATCGACACTAGACGTACCTTCTACCACTTCCCCATCCACGGGGATTTGTTCGCCAGGACGCACTAAAACCACATCGCCAACTTGGACAGCTTCAACAGGAACATCGATTTCCTGTCCATTGCGGATCAAACGTGCTGTTTTCGCTTGCAAACCCATCAATTTGCGAATCGCTTCCGACGTTTGTCCCTTGGCGCGAGTTTCTAAAAACCGTCCTAGCAGAATTAAAGTAATTACAACCGCCGCTGTTTCGTAATAGACATCTGTAATTCCCTCCAAGAATTCTGGAAATACAGTCACAAACAGCGAGTAGAAATACGCCGCACCTGTACCCAGCGCAATCAGCGTATTCATATCAGCCGCGTGACGCTTCAAAGCTTTCCACGCACCTGTGAAAAAAGATTGACCGCACCAAAATAAAACTGGCGTTGTCAACACTAGCTGCACCCAAGAATTATGCAACCATGCCGGAATTAAGGGGAGGTGCAATCCAGTCATTGCCGGAATTGACCCCACCACCAGCACAATACTAATCGCTGCGCCGAATACCACTTTCCGCGCCAAATCTTGCCGTTCCTGGCGGCGAGGGGCTGCCTCGGTATCATCTTCTTTGCTTCCGAATTCTCGAACTGGCGCGGCTGTATATCCGGCGTCGGTGACAGCCTGCTGAATTTCCTCTAAACTCGTTTGCTGAGGCTCGTACTTAACAGTCGCCTGTTCCATGCCGAAGTTAACGTTACACTCGCTGACGCCTGGAACATTGCGAATCGCTTTTTCTATCGCACCGGCGCAAGCCGCACAACTCATTCCTTGTAACTTCAGAGAATGTGTTTCCATAACTTTCTCTAACTCGATGATTTTAGGTTAATCTCTCTAGTTAACTGGAGAGTCAAGGGGTAGAGAAAAAATTTTGCGTGCCATATTCGTGGTTAAAAGAGCGATCGCGTATGCAGCGATAATTCCGCTTCTCGCCACCCCACCACCCCCATCCGTTTAGAAGAAAGCACCTATGTATCGCGACCAGCTAATTGCAGAATTAAAGCTTTGCATAGAGCCATTGTTACCTGGTTATCTAGCAATTTTTGATTTGGCTGATACGAAGCGGCGCAACCTTTACTTAGGTCACGAAGAAGTAAATAAAGATATTTTAGAATTCGATACTTTGTTAAAAGCTCATCTCGGTAAAGCTTTCAAACGAATTGGGGGCGATCGCTGGGTTGCTTTTGTTACTGAAAATCAACTCAACGTTTTCGATCGCTTAATTTTGGCATACCAAAAAGAAGTCCCTATCTCTGCTGGCTGGGAATGTAGAGCGATCGCTCCTAACAGCACTTTAGTTCATATTGAGGAGAAAACCGATGTCTTGATAAGTCGCGCTGTCCGATGTGGCTACTTAAATATCCAAGACATCAATGACGTAGCGGCTAGGGTAAATGATTTACTAGAAAAAATATGGCGTTTACCTGTTAATTCCGCAACTTCACTAGAGCAGGAATTAACATTTAATGAACCAAAATGGAAGTGTATCATTGGCAATTTACCTAGCACTGCGTACTGTCCCTTCTGCAAAGGCACAGAGTTTGAATGGCTAGAAGGTACTGATGACACTGCTTACGGAATTTGTAAGGGTTGTCGCGCCGAAGCGGATTTTGTATACGGCTGAATATCGCACTCTTAAATGGTTTGTGAAGGCGAGATACCCGACTTCTCTCTCGAAGTTTGGGATTTGAAGGGCTGGCTAACTAATCAAAGAAAATCGCCTTATTCGTAGCTATTTGTTGAAATTCGCTTTTCTTCGATAAACTGAAGCCAAAAAGCCGCAGCGATGCCCCAAATTGCATTAAAAAATAATACAAACAGTGGAGTTAAAACTCCCAATTTCAACCCTAGCAGCCCTTGATTCGCTTTCACCGAAAATACAATCAGTAATTGCGCCAGTGTCGGCGCAAGACTATAGACAATTCCTCGCAAGACAATCCCTCGCAACCAAGAGGGGTAACGCAGAAAAGGCAAGACAAAGAGAAATCCCCATAAACCGCCCCAAACGATGCGAGGATACAGCCAATCTGGGGTCAAAGCTGGCGCAATTTTCACCCCCAAGGCAGCAGTGATGCCCAGAACTCCAAACAGCCAAACAGCAAGACTATTTGCCAGTCCTCCCAAAGCGCCAGCGGCGAAGACGAGTGTTAATTTTCTGCTCCACTGCTGCATCCAAATTTCCCCTAACCTTTGCGATAATCTTATCGCTAGGCGACAGGATATCCAGCGTTCGCGATCGCTTCCCTGACTTTGTCTGCTGGCTGTTGTGTTTCCACACTTACGAGCTTGGTTTTGGTATCAGCCTCTACCTTCGCGGTGGGGTCAAGAGTGGCAACTGCCTTAGAAATCGTGTCTACACAGGCAGAACAAGCCATGCTGGGAACTTTCAGTTGTAGTGTCATAGTGTAAATTCAGGATTATTGTTTCAATCGCTATTATGAAATCTCCAGTTAACTGGAGAGTCAAGTGAATGGATGTACAAACTGCTCAATTAATTGTGAATGGCATCGCCGTGGGTTGCATCATTGCGCTAGCGGCGATTGGTCTAACGCTGACTTATGGAATTTTGCGCCTTTCCAACTTTGCTCATGGCGATTTTATGACCTTGGGCGCGTATCTTACCTGGTTAGCGAATATCAGTGGGATAAATATTTGGCTGTCAATGATTCTAGGCGCGGGGGGAACGGTGGCGGCGATGCTACTGAGCGAACAGCTGCTCTGGAAACCAATGCGGGCACGCCGTGCCTCCCCTACCACCCTGATCATCATCTCGATTGGACTTGCCTTGTTTCTCCGCAATGGCATCATTTTCATTTGGGGAGGAGGCAACCAGCGCTACAATTTGCCAATTGCCTCCGCCCTCAACATCTTCGGAGTCAACGTGGCTTATTACCGGATCGTTGTCATGGTTTTAGCCGTCCTCGCAATGTTGGGGCTGCATTTCCTGTTGCAGAACACCAAAATCGGGAAGGCAATGAGAGCAGTTGCGGATGATATCGATCTCGCTCGCGTCTCAGGCATTAACGTTGAGCGCGTGGTGATTTGGACTTGGCTAATTACCGGCGTTTTTACGTCCCTGGGAGGAGCCATGTACGGGCTGATTACCGGCATACGCCCCAACATGGGCTGGTTTTTGATTTTGCCGATGTTTGCGTCGGTGATTCTCGGCGGGATTGGCAACCCCTACGGGGCGATCGCAGGTGCGTTGGTAATTGGTATCGCCCAAGAACTCAGCGTCCCCTTCCTGGGGTCTGAATACAAGCAGGGTGTTGCCCTCTTGATCATGGTCTTAATTCTGCTTGTCCGTCCCCAAGGCTTGTTCAAGGGCACCCTATAAAAGGATGAAGGATGAAGGATGAAGGATGAATCAACAGGCTATCCATCCTTCTCCCTTCCGCCTTCATCGTTGTCATTCACCCTAACCTCAAAACTGTAGATTCAGTTTTCTTAGAGATGGATTACGGGTTGATGATGTGGAAATAAATCGCTGCAACCAGGAAGTTACCAGCTAAGAGGATCAGCGAAACGATAGTGCGGAAAGGATAGGGAGGCTTACTCGTTTGGGTAAGAGAACCTTTTGGTTTCTTGGCTTGTGCAGTCATAAGCATTTGCTCCTAATTTTGGACTTTATCAAGAAATACCAAAGAGCTGTCACAATTAGCACGGCTCGATAGAAATATTTTCATTTACCGCAGTCTTCCTGAAAGCAGCGTAGACCTTGATAGGCGCTTTCCCGATGCACGATCAATAGAAAAATTCTTTTTTCCTCCCGTGGTTTCTTGACTTTAAACACTCTCTCCCGCGTGGTAGGAACTGCGGACGAGGGGACCGGAACGGACGTGAGCAAAGCCCATTTTCCGCGCGATCGCTCCCAGATGCTCGAATTCTTCTGGCGTCCAGTATTTTTGGACTGGCAGATGTTCTAGTGAAGGGCGCATATACTGACCGAGGGTAATGCGATCGCATCCAGCATTCCGCAAATCGGTCATCGCCTCAATCACTTCGACTTCAGTTTCTCCGTGTCCCAGCATCAAGCCGGATTTCGTGGCAATCGTGGAGTCAAGTTCTTTCACAATCCGGAGAACATCAAGCGATCGCACATACTGTGCCCCTCGTCGCACCCGTCCTTGCAGACGCTCCACCGTCTCAATATTGTGGTTATAACAAACGGGTGACGCTGCAACCACCGTTGCAACTCGTTGTCGTTGTTTCTCCACCGCATCCTTACCCCCCCAGAAATCTGGCGTCAACACCTCAATCAGGGTTTCCGGGTTCATCTGTCTTATCGCTGCCATCGTCGCCGCAAACCAACTCGCCCCCCCATCCGGCAAATCATCTCTCGCCACCGAAGTCAGCACCACGTAGCGCAAAGAAAGCAACTGCACCGCCTGAGCCACCTTTTGCGGTTCTTCCGGATCTAAAGGCATCGGTGCGTGCCCTTTCTCCACTTGACAAAAAGCACAGGCACGGGTACAAGTTTGCCCCATCAGCAGAAACGTTGCTGTCTTTTGGGTATAACACTCTCCCCGGTTCGGACAGCGCCCCTCTTCGCAAATCGTGTGAATTTGCCGCTGCTTAATAATTCGCTGCACCGTCGAAATGTCGCTTGCTTTCCCGATGGAGCGTCGCAACCAAGGCGGTAGCGCCTCAATTTCTGACCTCCACGCTTGTACATCAGGCTGAATTTGTCGAGCATTCGTTTCGGTAGGCAAATTCATGTTTTTTTCTGGGCTACCAGCTCAATGAGCATCCGTATAATACAGAACTTACGCAGCCAAACTCCTAAACTCAAGGGCTTACAACAATTTTCATCGCAATTTTCTATTAAACGCAGTCCGGTTTAACCCCACCTCAGCCCCTCTCTGTTCGCGGATTTGAGTTTAATATTTCCCCTCTCTGTTCGCGGATTTGGTTCAATATTCTCCCCTCTCCGTGAAGGTTGAGGGGCTGGGGGTGAGGTTCCGATCGAGTGAGAACCACTATCTCGCCTGCTTTCCTGCGCCTTTGTCTATATAGCCAGTACAGGATAGCCAGTACTGGCACAACCCAAAAAAGCCCCTACGTTGTCGGGCAATGCGTGAGTCCTATGATACAAATCTTAAATCATTCGACTCTAACTCTGATTCTGCTTCTGCCTTAGTTTTTTTCCCTTTCAGGTCAGACCGGATTAATCTAGAATTAGGCACGCTGCTAGCTTTTTGGCTTTATGTTTTTGTATGTCAAGACGATCGAAGAGTGAGGATATCAGGCAAGCCATTGTGTTGCTGTATACCACGCACTCATGAGAATCCCCATTACGGCGCTAGCGTTGGTTTACCGTAATCGGGTATAGAAATCATAGTTCTGTAGCGCAGACACACTTGTACTACACATTCCAAATTATCCTGATTGGTATGAACGCGAGGCAGTTTTCTGCTAGCCGCTCATCTTGCTGAAATTAGCGACAAGGCAGCAGTCGGCTCAAATCAACTTTAGTTTTTCTTTAAATTACCCCTAAGGAGTCAGTCGTGGCAGGTCACAAAATTCTGGTGATTGATGACAGTCGAGTGATCAGAAATACAGTACGAGATATGTTACCACCGGGTAACTTTGAAATTTTAGAAGCAAAAGACGGTCTGGAAGGCATGAATCTGATCTACCAGTCACACCCGAACTTGATTATGTTAGATTTTCTCTTGCCCAAAATGAGCGGGTGGGAGGTGTTTCAGCAGATTCAAAGTAAGCCCGAACTTCAGTCAATTCCTCTCGTTTTAATGTCTGGTCGGAAAGAAGAGGTGACAGAGAAAATCTCAGAACCTTTTGAATATTTTGAATTCATACCCAAGCCCTTTGACCAGAAGCAACTGATTGCCGCTATCAAGACAGCGATGGCAAAAGCAAGAAACCGCCCGGTGGTAGTACCATCAGCACCGCAGCCAGCCGTCGCTAAGGATACAGTCCCACCAGATTCAGGGGTTGCGTCAGCAGACATTCAGCAGTTAAATGCCAAGATTGCCAAGATGCAAGCTGAGATTGACGCCTTGAAGAAACAGGTGGCTCCAATGGCAGCGATACCTAGTGAGGTTGATGGCTTGAAAAAACAGCTAGCTCAAATTGTGACATTCATTAAACAAAAGCTGAAGTAATCGCTAGCATTTATAGAATACACCTCAGCATTTAGATCCTGTCCCCATTCAATCTTCCAGCTCATCTGACTCGTAATCGGGGCGTTCTTACGGTTGAGTTCCTTGTTTCATGGAATGTCCTCAGTCACCACTCCTAGGAGTTAGTTATGCCAAGTAACAAGATCCTGGTTATCGATGACAGCAGCACCAGTCGGAGTCTAGTCCGCAAGCTATTGCCCCAGAGTAACTTTGAAGTTCTCGAAGCAAAAGACTCTCAAGAAGGACTGAATTTAATCCGAAAAGAACGCCCCAATTTAATCGTGCTGGATTTCCTGTCATCTCAGCCTAGTAGCTGGGAAGTCTTTCAACAAATTCAAGTCTCTCCGGAACTCCAAAAGATTCCTTTAGTGGTGACATCAGGACGTAAAGAAGAAGTTACACACAAAATTCCAGAACCGTTTGAGTATTTTGAATTTGTTGCCAAGCCGTTGGAGCAGAAGACGCTGATTCAGGCGATGAAATCAGCAATGGCTAAGGCGAAACTGCCTCGTCGGCAAGCGGCTGCGCCTGGTGCCCAAACAGCACCAGCCGCTAAAGGAACCCCAACGGCTCCCGACGTTCAGAAAGCGGGAGCAACTCAAAAAATCCTAATTGTTGATGATGCTAAAGTAATTCGGGCTTCATTGCCAGAAATGTTGCCTCCGGGCAACTTTCAAGTTTTAGAAGCAAAAGATGGGGAAGAGGGACTTAATCTCATCCGTCAAGAGCATCCGAATGTAATTATTTTGGATTGGATTCTGCCTCGCATGAGCGGTTGGGAGGTTTTTGGGCAACTTCAAGCTTCGCCCGAACTCCAGATGATTCCTTTAGTAGTCATCTCTGGGCGGAAAGCGGAAGTGATGGAGAAACTTTCAGAACCATTTGAGTATTTTGAATTTCTAGAGAAGCCCTTCAATGAGAAGCACTTAAATCAGGCAATCCAGTCAGCGATCGCTAAAGCCAAATTGCCACGCCCAAAAGCTGGAACACCTTCTGCTCAGACAACCGCAGTCGTTGCTGACTCTACAGATGCATCGGCTGAAATTAAGGCATTAAATGAAAAAATGGCGGCAATGCAGGCTGAAATTAAGGGATTGAAGGAACAAGTTGCTGAAATTCCGGCACTGAAAAAACAATTGGCTCAGATGATGGCTTTCGTTAAGCAAAAGTTGAGTTAGAAGCCCTATTTAAGTGACTAGAATACCCAGATTATCTACTGGCTGCTAATGACTCATTGCTAATCTCCCTCTTGTGTCATTTTGAGAGAATTCGATGAATTTACAGTATTACAGCCCATGAGAAATCAAGCTTTTACCTCAGTTTGTCAGAAGAGGGATCTAGCAATTCTAGGGTTCTACTTGCTTAATCCAACTCTCTGCGCCCTTCTAAGGCTCGTGCTAGTGTCACCTCATCGGCATACTCTAAATCACCGCCCATCGGTAAACCAAAAGCAATCCGCGTCACTTTGGTAAACGGCTTTAGTAATTGACCGACATACAAGGTTGTTGTCTCACCCTCTACGCTGGGACTAATTGCCAAAATCACTTCTTTAATTTTTTGCTGGCTGACTCGCCGCACCAGCGGTTGAATATTTAGTTGGTCGGGGCCAATTCCATCCATCGGTGAAATGATGCCTCCCAAGACGTGATACTTGCCGCTATATTCGCGAGTTTTTTCCAGCGCAATCACATCACGGGAATCTTCCACCACACAGAGCGTGCTGTTGTCGCGGTTAGAGTTACGGCAAATATCGCAGACAGGTTCAGCCGAGAGGTGAAAGCACACCTGACATAAACCCACTTGCTTTTTCGCCTCAACTAAAGCTTGAGCCAGTGTTTCTACTTCTTCGGGCGATCGCTTAATAATATGCAGTGCCAGACGTTGTGCAGTTTTCGGGCCAACTCCTGGCAACCGTTGTAGTTGCTCGATGAGACGAGCTAAGGGACGTGTGTAAACCGTTGTCCTATCTCCAATCTGTATGCTTCCATATTTATCCTAAACCCCCGAGAGATTGGATTGATACAATCTGCTTCTATCTGCGGTTCCCAATAAAAAAGCGCCCCCTTGTGGGAGGCGCTTTTGATATAGAGACGCGATATATCTTGTCTCTAGCGATTAGCCATTGATGCTGGGAGCCATCAGAGCCACTGGAGTAGACTCACCTGCTGCCAAGTCGAGGGGGAAGTTGTGAGCGTTGCGCTCGTGCATTACTTCCATACCCAGGTTGGCGCGGTTGATCACGTCTGCCCAAGTGTTGATCACCCGACCTTGGCTGTCAATCACTGACTGGTTGAAGTTGAAACCATTCAGGTTGAAGGCCATCGTGCTGATTCCCAAAGAGGTGAACCAAATGCCGACGACGGGCCATGCACCTAACAAGAAGTGCAAGGAACGGCTGTTGTTAAAGGAAGCATATTGGAAGATTAACCGACCGAAGTAGCCGTGGGCTGCAACGATGTTGTAGGTTTCTTCTTCTTGTCCGAATTTGTAACCGTAGTTCTGAGATTCGGTTTCGGTGGTTTCACGCACTAAGGAGGAAGTCACCAAAGAACCGTGCATGGCGGAGAACAGGGCACCCCCGAAGACACCGGCTACACCGAGTTGGTGGAAGGGGTGCATCAGGATGTTGTGCTCGGCTTGGAACACGATCATGAAGTTGAA